>JAQTOP010000141.1 GCA_028713285.1 Terrimicrobiaceae bacterium | reverse complement strand
CGCCTGGCTTCAGAACTACCGCCGCCTCTGTATCCGCTGGGAAAAGTCCCTTCCCGCCTTCCAAGGTTTCCTTCATCTCGCCTGCGCTCTTCTCCTTCTCAAAGGGGTTTTGGGATAGCTTCTAAACCGGCGGGGACTTCTAAAGTGGGGGCCGGATTGTTCAAGTGATTGGAGACAAACTTTGGACGAGTGGGAAAAGCCCGGAGAATGGGCTGTCGCGACCGTCAGAACACTCGTGACTCTCATTCTGGAGGCTGTGCCGGCATCACGCTTCCGCGAAAGCTATGTGGAAGGTGTGTTGAGTCCACATTCGACTCAATATGACGATCGTGCTTGGTGGGTGACACAGGGTTGTGGGCAGTCAGTTGCCTACGATTACAACGCCTTCGGCGAGGAGCTGGGCGAGCAATGGGGCGTCGTCATAGGCCGAACCGACCTTGCGGGAGCCGGACAGCTTGCCTTTTATGGCCGGAGTGTCGAACAGCGCAAGACATAGACCGGGACTTTGCCGGGCGGATTCGTAAAGAATCCCATCGCATCCCGAATTCATCAATGCCTCCGCCCAGGCGCGGGCCAGGGCATGGTCCGCGGAGAAGCAGGCCGAAGTCTTTGCGCCGA
Organism: Terrimicrobiaceae bacterium; assembly: GCA_028713285.1. Lineage (GTDB taxonomy): Bacteria > Verrucomicrobiota > Verrucomicrobiia > Chthoniobacterales > JAATET01 > JAATET01. The sequence continues at coordinate 3,749 of JAQTOP010000141.1, read as the reverse complement.
TGGAGCGGCGGGCCGCTGCGTCCGTCGCGTTAAAGAAACGCAGCCCGGTCGTCTTGAGCTTGATTGTGTATTCAAAATGATCCTTCAAATCGGACTCCGCAACCTTCAAATCATCCGGCATCCGGGAATTCAAATCCCGCCCCAAACCGCTCTCCCAAAAGCAGGCAATGGGATTTACCCCAAGATACAGGACCGCATGCGGCAGGGACGGAGCGCTAAACCGGCTCTCGGCGCTGGTGAACGCAAAAGGAGCGGAAGCCGCCTTGTGGCTGTTTCGCCACCATTTTCCCGGCACGTCTTCCTCCCACCGAATTTTCTGCGCGTTGATCCGTCCCGGCGGGTTCGGCTTGCCGGGATCGTCAGCTGACATATGCGTCGGCAGCGGCAAGCAGCTCGTCGGCCGCCGGGGGATGTTGAAGCACCCGCGTCAAATAGGATGCGCCATTGAACTCCCTGCGTCCGGCTGTCAGGAAAGCCAGCGCGGACCAACCATCCGAAATGCGCTGAAGCAACGGCGCAACCCACTCCCGCACGGCGCTTCCGTCCAGTTGAAATTCCGGGAAATAGTCGCCTCGGCGATTTTCAAACGAGATCGCCAGCAGCTTCTTCCTAGCTTTTAGATTGTGGACGGACTGGCGGGAAGCGAGCCCAAGCTTTTCCGCAATTTCCTCCGTGTTGAGCAACCGGCCTGCCGCCCGCAAAAGCTCGATCTGCGCCGAGGTTCCTCTCTGTTTGAGCGCGCCGCGCAATGCCGCCAAATCGCGGAATGTCGGAGGATGAAGGGTTAAATACGACGCAAACACTTCCGCCATGTCGCCGGCGGACAAGTTGAATTTCGCCAGCAATTGGAAAACAGCTTGTTTGTCAAAATCGGGATCAAGGGTCAGGTCCGTGGACATACTGGACGAATGACATCCTTTCGTCCATTTGTCAATGATTGAAGATTGCTCCCGACTGGGAGCAGGGCCGGAAAATTTCCGCGCCACTTTGGGCGCATGAAATTTCCAGCGATCATTTCGGCCTTCATGCTGCCTCTGGCGCTGCACGCCGGGTCGATCACCCAGGTTCGAGGAGGAGGACACGCTGATCTTCCGCGTCGAATTGGAAAACGCCTCCGACGCCGCGATCTCCTACAACCCCCAGGATTTGGCCGTCCGGCTCGACGAGCGGATTTACACGCAGTCGCTCGCGGACCAGCATGGCTCGATCCAGGCATGCCGGCGTCGTGGAGGCTGCTAGGAGAGAAATCCAGCCCTTCGACGATCAGGGATTTTATGGGCGCGAAGGAGGCGGCGTCCTTTTTGGGGATCCCTTTGCGCTCCCTTCACCAGCATGTCCGGCAGGGCTTGCTTCCGAGTTCCCGATCTCGTGAAAGATGCCGTCGGGATTACGATCAAGTATTTCGACAGCAGCCTCGATCCCGACTTGATCCTCGATACCAGCCCCGCGCTCAACTTGACACCGGAACAAATTTCGAGACTCACGGCTCAATATGAAAATGAGCGGCAATACTACTTTCAGGGACAGCCTCCATTTGGAGACTTGATGGAGACGATTTCCAAAATCCGGCAGGCGTTGCAAACGCCCCGCTCATAACACGATGCCGGCCGCGCCGTCCGATGTCTTTGCCGAAACCTTTTTGGCCGCCCGATTTAGAACCGCCAATCTCTTCTTGTCTCCGCTGGCCCTGCCCGTGAGCCCCTCCCCTCGCCCGAGAATCAGGAGTTCATCAACGCGAAGCAGGCGGCGGAATGGCTTGGCATTCCGCTCCGTTCGCTGAACCTCTACGTCCAACGCGGTCTTCTCCCCAGCTACAAATTGGGCCGTCATCGCTTGTTCCGTCGGAACGAATTGCGTTCCGCCATCACCGGATCGAAGCGACTTCGATGTCCGTTCCATTATGCGCTTGATAATCCGACATGAATATCGGCCGGGGCGCATTCATTTTGGAGCACGGACTCCAACCGCTTTGGTTCTGGACCCAGACGTTATAGAGGCCCGGCGTCGACCCTGCAGGCAGCGTGGCAACAATAAAGTGCGCATTCGTGTCGATCTGGGTGACCGCCGGAAGAAGAAAACGCCGGGTATCGAAAATCGATGCCGCATAGACCATTCTCTTTTGCCGGGGGGGCACTGTTTTTTTGGGGGGTGAAAATATCGGCAGGCTCGTCAAGCGCGTGCGCTCAAGAGCATTACGGTATTGAGAATGAACTAGATTCCACTCCAAGAATGCAAGGAGTTTTTTGTGCGATGGAATCCACGGAGAAAGGGAGTTGATTTTTCATTCCCGCTGAGAATCGAAGAAACCTCCCGCGCGGGCCTGCGAAGTTTGACAAGTGCTCCTCGGGTCCGTAGAGAAGTCCGAAAAGAAAGCCTCCCCGTGCCACTGAATGACGATTACGTAGTCGATATCCTCCTCGAAGCTGGGCTCATCAACAGCTCTCAAGTCCAGGAAGCCCGCGATAAAGCCGGCGAAGGCAGTGTTTCCGAAGCGCTCGTGCAACTCGGCCTCGTCACGCACGAGGACATCTCCCGCACACTCGCCGCGAACAGCGGCATGGAGTTCGTGAGCCTCGCGCAGGTCACCGTTCCACCGAACATCACCGGCATCCTCACCCCGATCGATGCCCGCCGCTACCAGGCGATCCCCATTGCGGAGCGGGACGACGCCGTGACCATTGCCATCGCGGACCCGATGGCCTTCGAGACGTTCGACAGCCTCGGCTTCCTCCTCAAGCGGCAGGTCGAGTTCGTCTGCACTACGCCCGAGCAACTCGAACAGGCGCTCACCCAGTATTACGGCCCGCCCGAGGGCGAGACAGCGCCCGGCGCGGGCTTTGGAATCGGTGAAGACGACACGGGCGAAGGCGATGCGCCCATCATCAAAATGGTCACGACGCTCCTGCTCGAGGCCTACAAGAACCGTGCGAGCGACATCCACCTCGAGCCGCTGGAACGCAGCTTTCGCGTGCGATTCCGCGTGGACGGCGTGTTGCAGGAAATGCAGAGCCCGCCCAAGAAATTGCAGGCCGCCATTCTCAGCCGCCTCAAGATCATGACCGGCACGATGAGCATCGCCGAGAAGCGCATGCCGCAGGACGGCCGCATCCAGGTGAAGATCGGGAAAAACTCGATCGACCTCCGCGTTTCGACCATCCCGACCGTCCACGGCGAAAGCGTCGTGATGCGAATTCTGGACAAATCCTCGCTCGTCCTCGGCCTGCCCGATCTCGGATTCCTCAGCGACGACCAGGCGAAGTTCGAGAATCTCATCAACCTCCCGGACGGCATCGTGCTCGTCACCGGCCCCACCGGCTCCGGCAAGACGACGACGCTCTACGCCTGCCTGAATGTCATCAACAAACCCGACCGCAAGCTCATCACCGTTGAAGATCCCGTCGAGTATCAGATGTCGGGCATCAACCAGGTGCAGGTGAACGCGGAGATCGGCATGACGTTTCCCGCCGCCCTGCGCTCCATGCTGCGCCAGGCGCCGAACATCATCATGATCGGTGAGATTCGCGACCTCGAGACGGCGAGCATCGCCATCAATGCCGCGCTCACCGGCCATCTCGTGCTTTCCACCCTGCACACAAACGACGCCCCGAGCGCGATTCCGCGTCTCGTCGATATCGGCGTCCAGCCCTTTCTCGTCTCCAGCGCCCTGCGCGCAGCCATGGCGCAGCGCCTCGTGCGCAAGCTCTGCCCGAAATGCAAGGCGCCCGCGGAACTCTCCGAATACGAACTGC
>JAQTOP010000071.1 GCA_028713285.1 Terrimicrobiaceae bacterium | reverse complement strand
TGCAAATCTTCATCGGTTCCCACGACTTCCGGGCGTTCACGGCGAATCGTGGCAAGCCGGTTGCGGACTCCGTGCGGCGCATCACGGCGATTCGAGTCGCCCGGTCCGGTCACTCGCTGGCGCTCACCTTCGAAGGCGATGGGTTTCTTTACAAAATGGTCCGCATGCTCACGGGCGCGGGAGTGCGCGTCGCCGAAGGCCGCGAATCCGCCGACCGCCTGCGCGAACTGCTCGCCGGCCCCGGCCCGGACAAATGGAATCGCGTCGCCCCGGCCGGAGGCCTGTATCTTGTGCGGGTGCTCTACTGAGGCGTCGGCGCAGCAGCGGCGGGCCGCGCCAGGCTGAGGACGACGGCGTGCGCCTGGTATTCGATTTTCAGGCCCGTGAGTTGAGCGACGTAGTCGAGCACGTTCGACATCGGCGCTCCGGCGAGCTGGAGCGTGAGCGTTTTGTCGCGTCCGTATTCGCTGGGAAACATGCGGACGATATTGAGCGCGAGTTTGCCGCCGCTTTGTTCCGCCGCCACCTTCGGAAGATAGTCGAGCACCGTGCTCAATGAGGCGTCGCGGAAGTCCACCTTCGGCACGATGAGCGCGTCCATTTGCTTGTGCAGGTCGGCGTTGGGCGGCTTCTCCGCATCGATGCGCCGTAGGTAAATCGCCGCCGGTTTGTTGCCGGGGTCCGCCGAGAGGACCTCCTGAAACAACCTGCGGGCCGCGTCGGTATTGCCGCCGACGTAGGCGCGCACGCCGCGGGCATAGACTTGCTGCGCGGTCTCGGCCCGGAGGGAAATCGCGACGGCCAGCAGAAAAACGACGAGGGGGAGCCACCGTTTCATGGGGGGAACATACGCCGATCCGCCCGAATGCCAAGCGCGCCGCTTGATCGCCGGGAGCAATTTGCTAGCCTCCGCCCGTGCGCAAGCTGCTTCCCGCCGGACTCATCCTCCTCGCAGCCATCGCGACCCTGCTTCGCCCCGCCCACTCCGAGCTGACCGACGAGCAGAAGCGCGATCTTTTTCTGCGCTCCCGCGAGGATATCCACGCCGTGCCCCGCGCGGCCTCGACGCCCAGGCCGCGACCCACCCCCGCCGCCCGCGCGACGCCAAAGCCCACGCCGCGACCCACGCCGAACGAGGAATCGCAGGAGGAGCCGGCAACCACGCCGACCCCGCACCCGAAGCCCACGCCGGAGGAAAAGCAATCCACCCCGAAACCCGCGCCATCGCCCGCCCGCGCGCCCACTGCGCGCCCAAAGCCCGCTCCCAAATCGAAATCCGGCGCTTATCCCGCTGCGCCTATCGTGATCGAGAAGTCCGGCGTGGCCGAGGACGAGGGCGAAATGCCTCCGCCCCCAAAGCGCGGCTGGTTCTTCTTCGGCGGCGGTCCGAAATACACCTACCTCACGGCTTTCGTCCGGGCGGCCATCGACAATGCGCGGGTCAAGCGGGGCCGCTGGAAATACATCGTCGTCCACAACAGCGGCACCCGCCAGGGAAACGCCAAGGCATTCGACAACTACCATCGCACGGTCCGGCACATGCAGAACGGCCTCGCCTATCATTTCGTGATCGGCAACGGACACTCCTCCGGCAATGGCGAGATCGAGATCGGCAACCGCTGGACGCGCCAGATCAACGGCGGTCACGTCGCGAGCGATTATCTCAACAACATCGCCCTCGGAATTTGTCTCGTCGGGGATTTCAATCGCGACGTTCCCACGAAGGCCCAGATCGGCGCGCTCGAGGAACTCATCGACTATCTCCGCAAGCGCTGCGGCCGCGTGAAGGGCCGCGACATCATCGTCTTCGGCCACAAGCAGATCAACCCGAAGCCCACCGACTGCCCCGGCGACCGATTCCCGCTCAAGTGGTTGAATCGCGAATTTCACAATTGATGCGGCTGCCCGCCGCACGGCGGGCGTAACCTCTGGACATGAAGATCGGTATCACCGGCGCGACGGGCTTCATCGGCTCCCACCTCGCGCATCTTGCGCGCGAACGCGGCCATGATGTCGTCGCCTTCTCGCGGCGGCCCAGGCCCATCGCGGGTTTCGCCGAGACCCGCGCCTTCTCGCTCGATGCGCCGCCGCGCGTTGCCGGCCTCAATGCCGTCGTCCATCTCGCCGGCGAGACGATCATGGGCCGGTGGACTCCGGAAAAAAAGCGGCGCATTCTCGCCAGCCGGGTCGAGGGCACGCGCCGCATCGTCGAGGCGCTCAATTCCACCGCGGATGCGCCTGGCATTTTTGTCTGCGGTTCGGCGATCGGGTATTACGGCGACACGGGAGAAGGCGAGGTCTCCGAGTCCTCCCCGGCGGGAGAGGGATTTCTGGCCGAGGTCGCGCAAGCCTGGGAAGGCGAAGCCACCCGTGCCGCGAACGCCCGCACGACGCTCATTCGTTCGGGACTCGTGCTTGGATCCGACGGCGGCTCAATGCGGCTCATTGCGCCGATTTTCCGCCTCGGGTTGGGAGGGCCGCTCGGCAGCGGACGGCAATGGATGTCGTGCGTGCATGTCGATGACGCCGCGGGAATCATCCTGCACGCCATCGAAAGCGATGCGGTTCGCGGCCCGTTGAACGCGGTGTTGCCGGCCCCATTGCGCAACTCGGCATTCACCCGCGCGCTGGCCGCGGCGGTCCATCGCCCGGCGATCCTGCCGGCGCCCGCATTTGCGCTTAGAATCATCCTCGGCGAACTCTCGCACCTTCTGCTCGATAGCCAGCGCGTGCTTCCGCGCGCCACGCTCGCGTCGCGTTACGCCTTCCGACATTCGACGATCGACGTTGCGCTGAGGGCGGCCCTGGGCTCGAAGGACGATTCGCGCTGAGGCCGGATACACCGCGGTTTTTGCATCGCAAGCCGGCGGGATTGCATCCACCCTGCACGCCGATGGCGGCACCGCAAAACATCATCACGATCGTTTACGATTACGATCAGACGCTCAGCCCGAGCTACATGCAGGAGGAGGCGATTTTTCCGCACTTCGGCATCAACGCCAAAAATTTTTGGGAGCGTTGCGGCGAACTCGTCACTCGGGACGGCTACGATAACGAACTCGCCTACATGAAGGTGATGCTCGACACCCTCGAAATGGATCGCCCGACGAATGCGCAACTCCGCGATCTCGGCGCGAAGATGAATTTCTATCCCGGCCTGCCGGAGATGTTCGAGGAGTTCCGCAGCGGCCTGCTCACGCCCGAGCACGATGCGCACGGCATCGCCGTCGAGCACTACATCATCTCGTCGGGCCTGAAGATTCTGATCGAGGGCAGCCGTCTCGCGCCTTACGTGCGGGCGATATTTGGGTGCGAGTTCGCGGAGGATGCAAAGGGCCGCATCACCTTTCCGCGCCGCGTGATCAGCCACACGCAGAAGACGCAATACCTCTTCCGCATCAACAAGGGCATGCTCGACATGTCGCAGGATGTGAACGACCACATGCCCGCCGAGCTTCGCCCGGTGCCCTTCGAGAACATGGTCTATGTCGGCGACGGCCCGACCGACGTGCCGTGCTTCACGGTGATGCGGCGCAATGGCGGACAGGCCATCGCCGTTTACAATCCCGAGGATCCCACGCGCGCGAGTTTCAAGAAATGCTACCAGCTCTGCGTCCACGCGGATCGCGTGAAAAACATCGCGCCGTCGGACTTCCGGCGCGGCAGTCATCTGCGGCTCCTGCTCGAAGAAATGGTGCATGAGATCGCAGACCGCATCGTGCAACGCCGCCGTTCCGACATCGAGGCCGGCACGGTGCGCGCGCCGAAGTATTAGCGGGGCGAGCCCGGGAGCGCATCGAGCGCGGCGGCGGGGATCACGCAGATCTCCGGACTCTCATTGACGCGCACGTAGGCGTTTCCGCCCTCGCGGGCGCCGATGGTGAGCGTCGCGACTGCGCGATGGCCCGCGGTCATCTCGGGTGTGTTCTCCGAAAGCCACGCATCGAAGGCGATCTCGCCAGCGGGTTTGTCGAGGCCGGTTTTGACTGCGTTCCCGGCGGTGAACGGCAGGTATTGGCTGACGAGGACGCGGGTCAGGTTCTTGACGAAACCCTCGACCGATCTGGCGGGCACGGCACGATCGCCGGAATTCCACTTCTCGCCATCGCGCTGGACGGTCCAGGCTTTCGCCCCGTCGCGCAGGCGCAGGGCATCCACGGTATCGAGATTCAGCTCGAGCAGGTGGCGGTCGCGCAGATCGTCGGGATTGAGCTGGAGGAGGGTCCAGGCTTTTGCCGGCAGGTGGTAGATGCTGTCCCGGGCGGTGAACTGCGCGAGCACGGCCTTCGTCCCGGCGTGATCGGCGTCCGCGCCGATGCGCAGCGCGATGGGTCGCGCCTCGTCCTCGACATCGAGAATGAGTTCGGCGCGCGGCTCGCCGAGTCCGTAGGCGCTGAGGTCGTCCGACTCGTCGGCGACGAAATCCAGAATCTCGAGGCCCAGCAGTTCCTGTAGAAGACGATCGACCGCGGCGTCGTCGGCGCGCGCGCGAAACGGACGCACGATCTGCCAGCCCTGGCCACCGCGCTCGAGCGCGATCTCGCCGAGGCCGCGCTTGATCGCGAATTTGTCGATGCGATCCGGCGTAAGATTCGTCAGGCGGCGGTCGCGAAATTCCTGCGCATTGCGAAACGCGAGCCGCTGGAGGTCGTCGCTCACCACGAACACATCGTTCGAATCAGCCTTGCGCACGTAGATGCGGCCATCACCGGCAGCCTCCTTTCCGAAATACAGCGCGGCATCGCCATCGCCGACGAGATCGAACTGGCTCCTTGGCTTGGCCAGGCCAAAGTCATTCAGGTCGCGCCCGTTGCGCAGCTCATCGGAGCGTATCACATCGAAGACGCGCAGATTCGCGGCGGCCTCAAGCAGCGCGCCCACCATCCTGGGCGAGGCCACGTCCTTCGGCTTCGGGCCGATCGACCAGCCGTCCCCGCGGCGGGACAGCTCGAAGCCGTCGTCGCCCGCCGCGACGCGGATGCCACGGATCGCCGACGGATCGAAATGGAGCACGTAGTCGCGCGTCGCCACGACCTCCCGCGTGCTCTTCCAATGCGGCTCGACGAGCCAGAGGAAAAGACCCGCCGCGATGGCGAGCAGCAGCAGCAGGAGTGTGCCCAGGCGGCTCATGCGCGTCGCCGGATGCCCATGATGATCCCCAGCAGGGCGGCGCAGCCAGGAATGAGAACGAGCGTGTAGAGTGCGATGCCGCTCAGTTGAGCCTCGGTGAGGCTGAGCGTGAAATTTGCCGCGACGCGCGGTGCGACTCCACTGAGCTTCGTGCGCTCGATCATGCGGTTGACCACGCTGGTCATGAAGTCGAGATTCCCCAGCGACGAAACATCGACGAGGGCATTGTCTTCGACGAATGTGCTGTTGCCGACGACGACCATGCGCGAGGTGGCGACGTCCGTCCGGTCGTCGCGCGACCCGCCTTTCTCGGCCGAGGCCGCGACGATGACCGGCTGCCCGGTATCCTCACTGTCAAATTGCCCTCCGAGTTTCCCGGTGTCGATGTAGTGGCTCTCGCCCCAGTAATCCTCCGCGGCCTGAATCAGCGGGCGAAGCTGGATGTCCGCGCGCGGCGCGGTGGCTTCGTCGAGGTAAAGGGACAGCGTCCCGCCGGTCAGGAGCGGAGTCACGCCGACCAGCCGCTTCGTAATCGGACTGTCCGGGAGGAAGACGCCGGCCACGTCGCGGTAGATTCCCATGAGGCCCGGCACGGTTCTCGAAGGCACGAACCGCTGCACGCGGTCGTTGCGTGGATAGATGCACACGGCATTGAGCAGGTTGCGAAGGTTTGGCGTGTTCGAGTTCGGATCGAGCAATACGACGAGGCGGCCATTCTGCTGCCAGTAGCGGCGGAGGATTTCGAGTTCGCGATCCGACAGATCGTAGCGCGCCCCGACGATGCAGAGCGCGCCGGCGTCCTTCGGAACGGCATCCAGCGAGGCGAGATTGAGCGCGTAGCACTCCGCGTTCTGGCGCGCGATGAATTCATCGAGGCGGGTGAGCTGGGAGGGCGGCGTTTCGCCATGGCCCTGGAGAAAGTAGATACGGGCGCGCTCGGGATTCAGCAGCTCGATGAACGCCGCGGTGAGCACAGCCTCGCCCTTGAATGCCTCCACGCGCGCAGGCTCGCCGGCCTGCATCCCGCTCAGATCGAAATCGCCGAGGTCGAGGATCGGGATGAATTTTGTGCGCCCATCGTAGTCGAGGATGATGAGGTTCTCGCTGCCATCGAATTTGTATTTCGTTTGCAGCTCGCGGGCGCGGGTGAGATCCCGCGCGGGATCGACCCAATCGACCTGCATGCGGTCGCGGGCCGAGAATTGCAGCTCGGCCAGCAGATTCTGCACGTCGCCGTAGAGCGCGGATGCGAGCCCGAGATTCGTTGGCGAGAAATACACGATGACCTTCAATGGCGTTTGTTTGGGGAACTGCCGCAGCGCCTGCTTGGTCTGCTCGGCGAGCGTGAACCGCTGCGAGCGTGAGAAATCCCAGCGCTGGTAGTAGTTGAAGCCGATATAGTTCGCTGCGATGACGAGGAAGAGCACGCACGCGGTCTGTAGCAGCACGCCGAAGCCGATGCCCGCACGCGAGAAACTGGATGTCGCCGGAGTCGCCATCGGTCAGACCTTCCACCGGCGGTATTGGAATACCTGGAACGTGAGGAAGAGCACCAGCGCGGTGCAGCTGAGGTAAAGGACCACGGGACGCGTGTCGAAGAGCCCCTGCGAGAACAGCGCCATGTGCTGGATCGGCGAGAGGTAGTCCGTGAGGTCGCGCAGGAACGGGCTCACGTTCGGAAACAACCGGCTGTAAAACCCCCAGTAAAACAGCAGCGAGATTCCCGCGAAGGAGATGATCGCCGCGACGACCTGGTTGCGCGTGAGCGCCGAGGCGAGGCAGCCGATGGCGAGATAAAACAATCCAATGAGCAGCAGCATCGCATAGGCGCCGAGATACGAACCGGCCGCCGGCGCCGCCTGGAGGCGCGTCTGCCACTGGAACACGACGAAGTAGAGCAGGCTCGGCAGCCAGAGCATCGCGTAGAAAAAGACCGCGCTCAGGTATTTCGCCAGCAGCACCTGCACGTCGCGAACAGGCGCGGTCATCAGCGGTTCGATGGTGCCCAGTTTATACTCCTCCGCGAAGAGGCGCATCGTGATGAGCGGAAATGGCAGCACGAAACCGAACCAGAAAAACACCGTGTTGAAATACGCCTCGATCACGGACACGCCGCTCGGGCTGCGGTTCATCGCATTGAGGACGAACCAGAAATTAAATCCCGTGAGCAGCAGGAAAAAAAACAGGATCACATACGCCGCCGGCGAACGGAAATACACGGCGATCTCGCGGGACCAGAGGGTGAAAAATTTACGCATCGGAGGAGAAGTGCTTTTGAATCTGGAAAAGAGGAGAGGGGGAAATCATGGCATTTGCTTCGCAGGAAGTTCTCGACCCAATCTCCGCACGGTAAGCGGGGCCGTTCCAAAATTCAGCAGCAGGGCGTCGTCGAGATTGAGAGCTTTGACTTTGATATAGGAACGCACGACGGCGAAATGGATCGGCTCAATCGCTTTCACTGCCTTGAGTTCAACCACGACCCGATTTTCCACCAGCAGGTCGAGGCGATGTTCGCCGACCAATCTTCCACGATAGAAGATCGGCAGTTCCTTTTGACGTTCAAATCGCAAGCCGACGGTCTCGAATTCCACGCAACGGGCGGCCTCGTAAATGGATTCGAGAAACCCTGGTCCCAATGCGCGATGCACGTCGATTGCGGCTGCGAGGATTTTGCCCGTCAACTCCACGTTTCCGATTTCGCCTTTCATCCTCCCCCTTTCTCCCTTTCCAGATTCCAAAAGCATTTCGCTATTCATCGGGGTGGGTGACTTCCGCGAAGACATCCTCGAGGGTGACGCGGGTCCGGCTCAGCTCGCGCACCGCCCATCGCCGGCTCACCGCGAGATTCCAGATCGCCTCGCGCGGGTCGGTCCCCGCTTCGATTCCCAGCGCAAAAACGCCCCAGCCGTCCTCCTCGGTCGAAGCCGCGCTCAGCACGCCGGGCACTTCGAGCAATGCCGCCTTTGCCTTCTCCAGATCGGGCGCGCGCACCTCGATCCGCACGTCGCCCGCCGTCCGCAGGCGGGCTCGCAGATTTTCCGGCGCGTCCGCCGCCTCGATGCGCCCGCGATTGATGATCATCACGCGCGAGCAGGTCATCTCGACCTCGGGCAGGATGTGCGTCGAAAGGAGGATCGTGTGATGCCGGCCGAGATTCCTGATGAGTTCGCGCACCTGGCGGATTTGGTTCGGGTCGAGCCCGATCGTCGGCTCGTCGAGGATGAGCAGGTCGGGCTCATGCACCATCGCGTCGGCGAGTCCCACGCGCTGGCGGTACCCCTTCGATAAATTGCCCACGAGCTTGCGCTCGACGTCGCGCAGGGCGCACAGGTCCATCACGTCGCCCACGCGCTCCTTCATGCGGCGACCTCGCACGCCTTTGAGCGCGGCGCGGTATTTCAAATACTCGAAGACGCGCATGTCGTTGTAGAGCGGCACATTCTCGGGCATGTAGCCGATGCGCTCGCGGGCTTTGAGCGAATTTCGGAATACGTCGAACCCCGCGATCTCCGCCCGCCCGCTCGTCGGCGGCAGGTAGCACGAGAGCATCCGCATCGTCGTGCTCTTGCCCGCGCCATTCGGGCCGAGGAAGCCGACGATCTCGCCCTTGCCCACGTGAAAGCTGATGCCATCGACCGCGGTGACGCCGCCGTAGCGCTTTGTGAGATTCTCGACTTTGATCATTTGCGGGGCGTGTCGGAATAAGCCGAATCGACCGAATTTTCCAGTCTATCCGAAAACCGCCCGCTCAAAAGTCCCGGTTGCACAAATTCTCCACTCCATAAAATTGCCGAGGGCCTTTTCAGTTGGAAAACCTTCGCCGGTGCTGCCCGCCAACCTTTTCCTGTTTTCCTGCCTTCCAGATTCTAAAGTATCCCCCCGATGCCTCCGCCGATCCGCGTTCCCGATTCTGCGAGGCCATCGAGCCGGCCCATGACTCGCTCCGCCCGGTTCGCATGGTTCGTCGTTACCATCGGCCTGCTCAGCGCGATTGCGCTCGGGCTCTACGGCTTCCTGCGCGGCGGCTTCGGGCGCGACACGCATGCCGACTGGCTGCGCCTTTCCGACGAGCTGCGCAAAAATGGCGAGCCGCTCTACCTCGCCGATGTGAAGCCAGCGGACGTGCCGGACGATCAGAACTTCTTCGCGGCGGATGTCTTCGCCGGACTGGCGGAGGATGCGCCGCGCGACCCTCTGCTCCAGCGCGCGGTCGATCCCGGCCGCGGTCTCCGCGTGGCCGACTTGCTGGCCGCCGCCACGCAGGGTGGGGGGGCGAGCCTCGATGCCATCGCCGCGACGATGCAGCGCGCGGGATTGGTGAAGGCCAGGACCGACTTCCTGCTCGCGGGAGACCGCGTGCGCGCCGGCATGCGGGCGCTTGGCCTCGACTTCACGTCGCTCGCGACGGCGGCGGACCGGCCCGGCGCGCGTTTCCCCATCGACTACACGCAGCCATTTCCGAAGCTGCCGCACCTTCGCCCGCTCGAGGCGCTGGGCGACTGGCTCGCAATTCGCGCCATCGCGCAGCTCTCGACCGGCGACAGCGACGCAGCGGCGCTCGATCTGCTGCTCATCGGGCGGCTCGCCGACTCCCTCGCCGGAGAGCCCTTTCTTCCCTCGCAACGCACTCGCCGGCTGTTGCTCGGCCTGTTCGCCGGCTGCGTGCGCGTGGGCATCGGATGGAATGCGTGGTCCGACGAGCAGCTCGGGCGCTTCGTCGAGGCCCTGGAAAGAGCCCGTCTTCTCACCGACCTCGGCTGGGCGTTGCGCGGTGAGCGGGCGCAGGTGAACACGGCGATCAATCTCGCGATTTCCGGCCGGAAACCCTCCGCCTCCGCCGCCCTGCAGGGCTGGCTTGGAACCGATCTTGTTCGCCTCGACATGCGCGGTCTCCGCGCACGGCAGGTCGCCATCAATCGGGCGATGCAGGAAATTCTCGACGCCTTGGGAAGACCGGACGGTCTTCGTCCCGCGTCGCTCGAGATCGAAGATGTGCCGAATCTCCCCGCGGCGGCGCGCGAGCGCTTCCAGGCCCTCACCGACGATGCCCGCGTCTCCGCCCAGCTCCAGACCTACCTCGCGCAGGCGCAGATCGCGTGCGCGATCGAGCGCTTCCGATTTGCCCGCGGCGCTTTGCCGGAGAAGCTGGAGGCGCTTGCGCCGGAGTTCCTGCCTTCCATTCCCGCCGACCCGCTGACCGGTGAGCCGCCCGCCTACGAGCGGCGGGCGGGTGGCGGTTACGTGCTCACGGGCGTGGGCTGGACCGACGGACAGCCGTGGGTATGGGCGCGGGATTCCTGACGGGAGCGGCCGCGTTTTTCCGAATTCCGCTCTGACGAAATCGCCCCCGCGGCTTCCATTCCGAATCGCAACTTGCCCCGCGCGGCGCGATGGCGCACAGTGCAATCCACAGCCCCGGCCCCCCAACGGCCGGGGATTGCCGTCTCTCGCACATCCACCTTTATTGATGAACAGTTCATTTACCGCCCGTTGGAACGAGGCGTTGCTTGACGACAAATACGAACTTTGGCGACGGAATCCCCAATCCGTCGGCGCCGACTGGGCCGCATTCTTCGAGGGGTTCGAACTCGGTTACGCCCGTCCCGAAAAAAACGGCGCCCCCGGCGCGAAAAACGATGGCGCCGCCCCCGCCGGCGCTGCGATCCCGTCGGGCACCGGCATCGAGAACACGACCTTCGCGACCCGGGTCGAGGGCCTCGTCTATGCCTACCGCACGCTCGGGCATTCCGTCGCGCGGCTCAATCCGCTCGCGGAGGCCGAGGAGGAAAACCCGCTGCTCTCGCTCAAGGCGCTCGGTTTCGAGCCCTCCGATCTCGACGCGACTGTCAGCTCCCGATTCTTTCGCGACGGCAGGAAAATGAAGCTGCGCGAGATGATCGCGGAACTGCGCGACATCTACTCGGATACCATCGGCGCGGAATTCATGCACATCCAGAATCCCGGCGTTCGGAACTGGGTGCGCGATCGCATGGAGAACCGCGGCGATTGGGCGAAGCGCGATGCGCCGATTCAGCGCGACCTGTTGCGCAAGCTGCTCGAGGCCGAGGAATTCGAGCGCTTCCTGCACACGAAATACCAGGGCAACAAGCGTTTCTCCCTCGAGGGCGGCGAGGCGCTCATCATCGCGCTCGACGCCGTTTTGCAGGGCTGCCCGAAGCGCGGAATCAAGGAGATCGTCATGGGCATGGCCCACCGCGGCCGCCTCAATGTCCTGGCGAATTTCCTCAACAAGCCGCTCGACCTCATCTTTTACGAATTCTCCGAGAACTACGTCCCGAACTCCGTCGGCGGCAGCGGCGACGTGAAATATCACCTCGGCTACCAGAACACGCGCAGGCTCGCCGATGGCTATGAGGTGGACATCCTTCTCGCTGCGAATCCCAGCCACCTCGAGGCGGTCGATCCCGTCGTCGAGGGCAAGGCGCGCGCGCGCCAGCGGGTGCTGCAGGACACCGCCCAGCGCAAGAAGGTGCTGCCGGTCCTCGTCCATGGCGACGCGGCGTTCATCGGCCAGGGCGTCGTCGCCGAGGTCTTCAACATGTCGCGGCTTCCCGGATACTCGACCGGCGGCACGCTCCACATCGTCGTCAACAACCAGATCGGCTTCACCACCCTGCCCGAGGATGGCCGGTCGAGCGAGTATTGCACCGACATCGCCAAGATGGCGGAGGCTCCGATCTTTCACGTGAACGGCGAGGATCCGCTGGCCGTGATCCAGGTCGCCGAATTCGCCGCGGAGTTCCGGCACGAATTCGGACGCGACGTTGTCATCGACATTTATTGCTACCGCCGCCACGGCCACAACGAACTCGACGAGCCGACCTTCACGCAGCCGAATCTTTACCGGCAGATCCACGAGCATCCGCTGGTGAGCGAGATTTTTGCCGACGAGATTCACAAGCTCGGCGCGGTTTCCGACGAAGAGGTCGCGGCGATCAAAAACGAGACCATCGCCGAGCTCGAAACCGCGCTTGCCGATGTGAAGGCGAAGCAAAGCAACGGCGCGCAGCCCGCCGAGGTCGGGAAGCGCGAGCTCACCGGCTCGACCGCCATTTATCAGCCGCCCTATACGCACGAGCCGATCGACACCGCGATCACCGGCGCGATGCTCGAGCAAATCGTCGGCGCGCTCACGACCGTGCCGGAAAACTTCCGCGTGCTGCCGAAGCTCAAGCGCATCCTCCTGGATCGCCGGCGGAAGGTCTGGCAGGACGGCGGACCCTACGACTGGTCGTATGCCGAGGCGCTCGCCTTCGGATCCCTGCTCATCGAGGGGACTCCGGTGCGCCTGTCGGGGCAGGACAGCCGGCGCGGCACGTTCAGCCAGCGGTTGAGCGTGATCTACGACGAGGTCACGCGCGAGCGCCACATTCCGCTCAACCACCTCGATCCGAAGCAGGCGAAATTCTGCGTCTATAACAGCCCGCTCTCGGAATACGCCGTGCTCGGTTTCGACTACGGCTACTCGATGGATTTCCCATCGATGCTGTGCCTGTGGGAGGCGCAATTCGGCGACTTCACGAATGGCACACAGGTTATCATCGACCAATTCATCGCCTCCGCGGAGTCGAAATGGCAGCGCCCGAGTTCCATCGTGATGCTCCTGCCGCATGGTTACGAAGGCCAGGGTCCCGAGCACTCGAGCGCGCGCCTCGAGCGTTTCCTCCAGCTCTGCGCCGAGGAGAACATGCAGATCTGCAATCTCACCACGCCCGCGCAGTATTTTCACGTGCTGCGCCGCCAGATCCATCGCGGCTACCGCAAGCCGCTTGTCATCATGACACCGAAAAGCCTGCTGCGGTTCGAGCAGGCCGTGTCGAAAACCGAGGATTTCACGAACTCGCGTTTCTATGAAATTCTCGAAGGTCCCGTTCCCGCGGACCCGAAGAAAGTCGAGCGTGTCGTCCTTTGCTCCGGCAAGGTCTTCTACGATCTGCAAAACTACCGCGCCGCCAACGGCCTCGACGCGACCACCGCGCTCATCCGCATCGAACAGCTCTATCCCCTCTATCGTGAGAAGCTGCTGCGCATCGTGGCGCCCTACGCGCACGCCAAATCCTTCGTCTGGTGCCAGGAGGAGCCGCAAAACATGGGAGCCTGGTTCTTCCTCGCCTATCAGCTTGCCGATCTGCTCGGAACGCCGATTCGCTACGCCGGACGCCAGCCCGCCGCCAGCCCCGCCACAGGCTCCATTGCGATCCACAAAGCCGAGCAGGCTGCGCTGGTCAAAGACGCGTTCGCGCTGTAACACTCGCGTCTTTCTTGCGCATGAGCATCGAAGTCAAAGTCCCCGCTGTCGGCGAATCCATCACCTCCGGCCTGCTTTCGGTCTGGCATAAAAAGGACGGCGAATCCGTTGCCTCGGGCGAAATTCTCTTCACTCTCGAGACCGACAAAGTCTCCACCGAAGTCAACGCGACCGAGTCCGGAACGCTCCGGATTCAGGTGCCCGAAGGCGAGGAAGTCAAAATCGGCCAGGTCGTCGCGACCATCGAGGCCAGCGGCGCCGAGGCACAGGCGGCTTCGAAAAAAGCCCTCAAGCCGAAGAAGGAAGAAAAGCCCGCAGTCGTCGAGCCGCCCCAGGCACCCGCGCCTGCACCCGCGGCCGAGGCTCCGACGCCCGTCGCGGCATCGGACGACGCGCGCACGACGCGCAAAAAACTCTCCCCGCTGCGCCGGAAGATCGCGACCCAGCTCGTCGCCGCGCAGCACACCGCCGCCATTCTCACGACATTCAACGAATGCGACATGGGCGCCGTGATGCAGCTCCGCAAGGACATGCAGGACGATTTCCAGAAGCGCCACGGCATCAAGCTCGGCTTCATGTCCTTTTTCATCAAAGCCACCGTCGATGCGCTCAAGGCCGTGTCCGCCGTCAACTCGCGCCTCGATGGCGACGACCTCATCACAGCGAACTATTACGACATCGGCGTGGCCGTCGGCACCGAGCGCGGCCTCATCGTTCCCGTCGTGCGCGACTGCGATCAGAAATCCTTCGCCGAAATCGAGCAGGCGCTCGCCGATTACGCCGCGAAGGCGCGCGACGGCAAGATCGGCCTCGACGACCTCCAGGGCGGCGTTTTCACGATCTCGAACGGCGGCATTTACGGCTCGCTCATGAGCACGCCGATCCTCAATCCCCCGCAAAGCGGCATCCTTGGCATGCACAAGATTCAGGAGCGCCCCATCGCCGTGAAGGGCCAGGTCGTCGTCCGCCCGATGATGTATCTCGCCCTCAGCTACGACCACCGCGTCGTGGACGGCAAGGAGGCCGTCACCTTCCTCGTGCGCGTGAAGGACTGCATCGAGAATCCGATGCGCCTGCTTCTCGGTACGTAACTGAGGCCATCGAGCACCTGCGCGCCGGAAAGAGCCGCTACCGCGTCGTGTTGCAGGCGGACTTTTGATCCGCACATTTGCAGGGCCAATCGGCCCGGCATCTGCGTTAATCGGGGAATCCCTATGATCGCCCGGACGCATCGCGCCGGTGCATCGGTGCCATGAAAACCCATCTCGTCTTCGCAGCCATGACCATCGCGCTGCTCGCGTTTGTCATCAGCCAGAGCGGACGCAAGACGATCACCTTCGAGACGATCGTGGGTATCGCGCGAGACCGAAGCCGCGAGGATTTCGAGCCTCCGAAGAGCCGCGTCTCCGCCGCGCTGCGCGGCCTCAATTACGACCAGTCACGCGACATTCGCTACAAGGAGGACGGGGCGCTCTGGCGCAGGGAGGGGTTGCCGTTCCAGATCCGCTTTTTCATCACGAGCGGCGAGCACACGGCCGGGCCTGTGACGATCTTTCAGGTCCATCGCGACGTTGCGGGCCAGGTGGTTTTCTCGCCCGACCAATTCACGTTCGGCCCGCTCGTGAACATTCCGGATGCCGACAAAGCCGCCTCCGACTACTCGGGATTTCGCATTTATTATCCGCTCGATAAACCCGACCGCCTCGACGAGACGCTGGTCTTTCAGGGAGCGAGCTACTTCCGCCCGCGCGCCCGGGGGCAAATCTACGGCATCTCCGCGCGCGGCGTCGCGATCAACACGCTGGGCGCGGAGGACTTCCCGGCCTTCACCACATTCTGGCTCGTCCGGCCATCGCCCGGTGCGTCGGAAATGAAGCTTTACGCTCTGCTCGAGGGCCGCGATCTCACCGGCGCCTACGAGTTCCGCCTCTCGCCCGGCGAGCAGACCGCGATCCATGTGCGCGCGACGCTCTTTGCCCGCAATCGTGTGAACGACATCGGCATCGCCTCGCTCACGAGCATGTTTTGGTATGGCGAAAACACGAGCAACACCTTCGGCAACTGGCGCCCCGAGGTCCACGATTCCGACGGCCTGCAAATTCAGCGAGGCAATGGCGAGTGGCTCTGGCACCCGCTTGCATGGGCGAAGCAGCGGCAGGTGAATGCCTTCGCCGACGTGAATCCCAAGGGGTTCGGCCTGTTCCAGCGCGACCGCGATTTCACGCACTACCAGGATCTCGAGGCGAACTACCATCTGCGCCCGAGCGCATGGGTGCAGCCCGATGGCGATTGGGGAGCCGGTGCGGTCGTCCTCATGCAAAACGCGACGAGCGATGAATTCCAGGACAACGTGGTCGCCTACTGGCGGCCGGAAGAGGGCCTGCGCCCCGGCCACCCGCTCTCCCTGGCCTACTCGCTTCTCGTCTTCACTCAAAACTCCGCGCTGCCTCCGCTCGCGGCGTGCATCTCGACCCGCATCGATTACAAGGAACTGCCGAACTATCGCTGGATTTATGTGGATTTCGCCGGCGCCGGGCTGGACGGCCTCCCGCCCGACGCGAAGATTCTGCCGGAGATTTGGGTCGGCGCGCCCGGCATCCTCTCGAATGCCTATGCGCAGAAAATCCCGAATACCAATACCTGGCGCGTGACCTTCGGCGTCACCGCCTCGGAAACCGGCAACCCCGTCGAAATGCGCTGCTCCCTTGCACGCGACGGCAAACCGCTCACCGAAACCTGGGCTTACACATGGGTGAAATGACCGCCGAGTCGCGCTCCACGGACGCCTGGAATGCCGCGTGCCTGCGCCTCGAGGATTATCTGCGCGCCCACCGCGTCCATGATCGCGAACACCTCCTCCGTTTGAATCTCGGGTTGCTGGCCGAGGCGCATCGCCTGCACGCCGCCGCACCGGACCGCACCCCTCTCGACGTCACGATGGAACTTGCCACCGACCGCACCGAGGCCTGGTTCTCGCGCCTTGCGGACGACTCCGCGCCGTCCGACGCCCGGCTCGCCGCGCGCGGGCGCGCCGCATGGTTCGCCAGCGGGTTGCACCGCGAATGGCCCGCGGCGTTTCTCGACTCCGCTCCGCCCGCCGAGCTGCTCGCCGCCGTCCGCTCCGCATCGATGCAGGCCGGGCCGGCGCTGGAATTTACGAGCCTCCTTCGCACCGAGGTCGATTACGGTCCGATGGAGGATCTCGCCGGCGGGACGTGGCAGCAATTCTCCTGGAGCCACGTGCTGCGCGCCTTCTTTATCTGGGTCGCGATCTTCTTCGCGGCCTACGGCGGCTACCTCGCATTTTTTTCCCGATGAAATTCCGCCGCGCCGCCGATCTCCCCGCCGAGGCCGCCTCGCTGCGACAGGCGCTCTTCCTCGCGACGGGAGGCGGCATCACCATCGCGGGCGCATGGCTGCTTTTTGCCACGGTCCGCGAGGGTGGCGTCACCTGGCTCGAAGTCGCGCTGATCGCGCTCTTCGTCGTATTGTTCGGGCAGATCGCGTTCGGTTTCTCGATTGCGCTGTGGGGCTTTCTCATCCGCCTCCGCGGCGAGCCGTTCGACATCATGCGCACGATCGGGGACGCCGATCCCGCCGCGCCCGCGCCGTTGGGCTCCACCGCCATCGTCATGCCGGTTTACAATGAGGACCCCGCCCGCGTCTTTCGCGCGCTGGAAAACATGCTTGTCTCGCTGCGCGCGACCGGCCGCGCCGGGGCCTTCGACTTTTTCATTCTCAGCGACTCGAACCAGCCGGACAACTGGATCGACGAGGAATGCGCCTGGGTGAGCCTGTGCTCGCGGCTGCGCGCCTACGGCCGTGTATTCTACCGCAAGCGCCGGGTCTCGCTGAACGGCAAGAGCGGCAACGTCGCCGATTTCTGCCGCCGCTGGGGGAGGCGCTATCGCTACCTCGTCATCCTGGACGCGGACAGCGTGATGGCCGGCGAAACCTTCGTCCGCCTCGCCCGGGCAATGGACGCGAATCCCCAGGTCGGTCTCATCCAGACCGGTCCGCAAATCGTGCGCGGCGCGTCCGCCTTCCAGCGGCTGCTCCAATTTTCGACCCACACGCTCGGTCCCATCTTCGCATCCGGATCGAACTTCTGGCACCTCGGTGGCGCGAACTACTGGGGCCACAACGCGATCATCCGGCTCCAGCCATTCATGGAGCATTGCGTGCTGCCCGAGTTGCCGGGGCGCAGCGCCGCAGCGCGCCACATCCTCAGCCACGACACCGTCGAGGCCGCGCTCATGCAGCAGGCGGGCTATCAGGTCTGGTTCGCGTGCGGCGAACCCGGCAGCTACGAGGAAGGCCCGCCGAACCTCACGGAGAGCCTCAAGCGCGACCGCCGCTGGTGCCAGGGCAATCTCCAGCACTTCTGGTTCCTCTTTGCCCCGAAAACCGGATTCACGAACCGCATCCATATTTTCTTCGGCCTCATGGCCTATCTCAGCGCGCCGCTGCTCGTTCTTTTCATTGCGCTGAGCGCCGTCGATTTTTACTGGAAGCAGAAATACGCGATCTTCTCCGCGCAGCTCTCGCTGGCCGCCGACACCTGGTGGACGAGCCAGTTGCTGCTCCTGCTCACGCTGGTCCTGCTCTTTGCCTCAAAGTTCTTCGGGCTGCTGCACACGCTGCCGCGCGCTCGGCAATTCGGCGGCGTCGCCGCGCTGCTCGCCAGCAGCCTGCTCGAAGCCGTGGCGTCGGTCCTCCTCGCGCCGATCCTGCTCTATTTCTACACGAAATTCGTCGTCCTCACGCTGCTCGGCCTGAAGGTGAGCTGGAAGACGCAGAACCGAGGCGACTCCGCGATCCCGCTCGGACAGGCGCTGCGCGAATACGGCATCCTCCCCGTGCTCGGCATCCTCGTCACCGCGGCGACGCTCCATTGGGCGCCCGTTCTCACGCTCTGGCTCTCGCCGATCCTTGCCGGCTGGGTGCTTGCGGTTCCCTTCGTGATGCTCACCAGTTCCGCCCGCGCCGGCCGGTGGCTGCGCCGCCGGAAGCTCCTGCTCATCCCCGAGGAAATCGAGACGCCGGACATTCTGCGCACCCTCGACGAGGCGCCGCCGGCCCTCGTCCGCCCCGAGACGCTCGCCGAGGTTCCCCACTACGGCCTGCTCCAGGCGCTCCTGGCGCCCTTTGCGAACGCGGTTCACATCTCGCTTCTGCGCCGCTCGCACGTCCGCGCGAAGCACCGGGAGGCCTACCTCGACATGCTCTCGGACCGGCTGCTCGCCGATGGCCCCAAGGCGCTGAATCGCCGCGAGACGATGGCCGTGCTCTGGAGCGCCGACGCGCTCGCGAGGCTGCATTGCCGCCTCTGGAGAGCGGCGGAAACCGAACTCCATCCGTGGTGGCGCCGCGCCATGCACTATTACAACGAATCCGTCTCCGCGCGCCGCGCTCCCTGACTGAAACGATGCTCTTGGATTCGACTCTGGACAGTCTAGCCAGAATCTGTAGGTTTTCGATCATGGCATCCGCGTGGCAGTTGCAGGAAGCGAAGAACAAGCTCAGCGAGGTCGTGGACCGCGCGATGCGGGAGGGGCCGCAAACCATCACCCGGCACGGACGTCCCGCAGTGGTCGTGGTCGCGGCAAAGGAGTATGCCCGCGCGACGGGTCAGGAAAAGCTTTCCACGGTGCTTCGCGCCTGCCCGGTGAAGGGATGGAACGTAACCCGGGACAAGGATGCGGGCCGCGCGCTTCGGCTGAGGTGACATGGGCTGCCTGATCGATACGGATGTCTTGAGCGAGTTGTCGAATGCGCTCCCGGACGAGCGTGTCATGGCGTGGCTGGACGCTCACGACCACGAGGCGCACCTCTCGACGATTTCGCTTGGTGAAATGATCAAGGGCATCGAACTCCTTCCCGCTGGCAGGCGGCGCAAGGAGGTCGAACGATGGTTCGAGCGCCTCGAGCGCTGGGCCGGGTCGCGCCTGCTCGCGCCGACCGCGGAGGTGATGCGCGAATGGGGGCGGCTTTGCG
>JAQTOP010000070.1 GCA_028713285.1 Terrimicrobiaceae bacterium | reverse complement strand
CCACGCTGTATTCCTCGGTCGGCACGCGCTCACGCGAAGGCATGATGGCTTCGAATCGGCCGAGATCCACGATCACATCGGAGCGCTCGAAGCGCCGCACGGTGCCGCTCACGATCTCGCCGGCGCGATCCTTGAACTCCTCGTAGATCATGTCCTTCTCGATCTGGCGGATGCGCTGCATGATCGCCTGGCGGGCGGTCTGCGCGGCAATCCGGCCAAAGTCCTTCGGCGTCACTTCGATCTCGATCTCTTCGCCAATCTGCACCTCGGGATTGATCTGACGGGCTTTGGCGAGGGAGATTTCGTCGTGGAGGTTTGTCACCTTGTCCACGACAATCGGCTTCGCGAAGGCGCGAATGTCACCGGTCTTCGCGTTGATGTCGATGCGCAGTTCCCGCGCCGTGGCGAACGTCTTCTTCGAGGCTGTCAACAGGGCGCCCGAGATCGCCTCGACAAGAATGTCGCGACTGATTCCTCTTTCGCGCTCGAGGTAATCGAGCATGGTGAGCATTTCGGCGTTCATACAGATTGATGCTAAGTCTTGGTAAATCGGTGCCTTGCGGCGGAACTGGAAAATATGCAGGACGACAAGCCTTTGGTCAAGTCCGCTTGACCGATGCCGCCCTGGTGACCTACGAAGAAGGATTCGCGAGATGACCCGATCCCAGCGCGCCGTCGAACTCGCCCGCCGCCTACCGGAAATCTATCCCGGTGCGCACTGCGAGCTGGATTATTCAAACCCTCTCGAACTTCTCATTGCCACGATTCTCTCCGCGCAATGCACGGACAAGCGTGTGAACGTCGTTACGCCCGCCCTGTTCGCCCGCTGCAGCACCGCCGGGGATTACATGGCCATTCCCCAGGAGGAACTCGAGTCGCTCATCCGCAGCACCGGCTTTTTTCGCAGCAAGGCGGCGTCGATTCGCAGCGCGGCCCGACGACTCGTCGAGCGCAACTCCGGCGAAGTCCCCCGCACGATGCTTGAACTCATCGCACTGCCCGGCGTGGGCCGAAAAACGGCGAACGTCGTGCTCGGAAATGCCTTCGGTATCAACGATGGCATCGTGGTCGATACGCACGTGAGCCGGCTTTCACGCCGCCTCGGGCTCACACGGCAGACCGACCCGATCAAGATCGAGGCGGGCCTCGTGCGACTATTTGATCGCGCGATTTGGACGGACCTCAGCCATTGGTTGATCTTTCACGGGCGCAGGCGCTGCTTCGCAAGAAGGCCCGATTGCGGCGGGTGCGAGTTGCAGGATATCTGCCCAAGCGCCTTCCAATTCAACAATGTCTAATGTTTGGCGATGGATTCGTTGATCCACGCGATCATTGCTTCCGGGCCGCCGGGCAGATACCCGACGTGACGCGCGATTTCCTTTCCGCTCTTGCTGAGGACGACCAGCGTCGGAAATCCTTCAACGCCAAATTTCTGCTGAAGCCCTTCGTTTTGCTTCTTCAATTCGGCGCTCTGCTCCTTTGCCTGCGGGAAATCCACCTCAAGCAGGATGAGTTTGTCTTTCGCAAATTCGGCAAACGCCGGCTGCGAAAAGGTCTCTTTCGAGAGCTTGATGCACCAGCCGCACCAGTCAGAGCCGGTGAAATCGGCGAGAATCGGCTTGTTCGCCGACCTCGCTTCCGCGAGCGCCGCTTTGAAATCCGTCTGCCAAACCAAGCCATCCGCCGCCTTCGCAGCGCCGATCACGGCCATTAGTCCGAGGGCAAGAAACACGGGGAGGGCTTGCTTTTTCATTCCGCGTTCGACACCCGGACTGCATGCGACGTTCAAACGCCGGCTGTCAATCGGCCGAACGCTTCGAGATCAATCGACGGAAGCACGTCGGCATCAAGACAGCCGGCGACGCCGCGCGCCCGCTGCAACGCGGCCACATAGCCGATCATCGCCGCGTTGTCGGTGCGCAGCTCGGGCGGCGCGAGACGCAGCTCGATTCCGAGCGCGCCGGAGCGCTCCCGGGCAAGTTCCTGGAGCCGCCTGTTCGCACTCACGCCTCCGCTGATTGCGACGAGCCCGCGCCCGCATGCGGCGGCGGCCGACAGCGTCTTTTCGACGAGCACTTCGACAACGGCCTCCTGGAACGACGCGCAGACATCGGGGAGGGACACGGGACCGCGATCCAGGAGATAGCGGACCGCCGTCTTCAAGCCGCTGAAGCTGAAGCGAAAATCCCCCGAGTGCCGCATGCTCCTCGGGAAATCGTATCGCGCGGGATCGCCTGCCCTGGCAATCCGCTCGACCTCGACACCGCCGGGGTAGCCGAGCCCGAGGAGTTTTGCGACCTTGTCGAACGCCTCTCCGGCGGCATCATCCAGCGTGGAGCCGAGCACGCGGCATTCGCCAAAGGCGGCGACATCGACCAGCAGCGTATGGCCGCCGCTCACGACCAGCCCCACATGCGGCGGCACTTCCTCCGCGCCAAAAAACGGCGAGAACAAATGCCCCTCGACATGGTTTATCGCAAGAAAGGGTCGCCTTGCTCCGATGGCCAATGCCTTGCCGCAGGCCATTCCCACAAGCAACGCCGTGGGCAAGCCCGGCCCGCTCGTCGCCGCAAAAGCGTCGATCTGTGAAATCGTCGCGTTCGCACGTTTCAGTGCAGCGCGGACGATTTGCGGCAGGGCGGCAAGGTGGTTGCGCGAGGCGACCTCCGGAACGACGCCGCCATACCCGGCGTGCAACGAGGCCTGCGACCAGACCTCGCTCGCGAGCAACCCGCCGCAGCCACTCAGCACCGCGGCGGCCGTCTCGTCGCAGGATGTTTCGACCGCAAGGATCAGCGCCATTTCGAGCGGCCTATCCCTTGGCCGGCCCGCCGGTCCGTCCGGTGTAAAGGAGCACGCCGGTCAACGCATCGATCGCACGATCGAGCTGCGGATCCTGCACGCGCGCCCTGTCCTGCGCGACGCCTGGCATTTCCTTGCGCCGGCGCGCCTGGTAGAGCCGCGCCTCCTCCTCGAGCGTCATCGCGCAGCGAATGTCCGGTGCGACGCCATGCTCGTGAATCGGCCGGCGGCTCGGCGTGTAATACTTCGCCGTGGTGAAACGCATCGCCGAGCCGTCCGGCAGCGAGACGACGCTTTGCACCGAGCCCTTTCCGAACGTCGTTTCTCCCACGAGAATGGCGCGGTGCAGATCCTTCAGCGCGCCGGCGACGATCTCCGAGCCGCTGGCGCTCGAGCCATTGATGAGGATTGCGACGGGATACGTCCGCAGACCGGTCTTCGTGCTGCGCGTGAAATACTCGCGCGCGGGCGAACGGCCCTCGGTCGAGACGACGCGCGTGTTTGGCGGCAGGAATTGCGAGCAGACATCGACCGCGCTGCTCAGCAGGCCGCCGGGATTGAATCGCAGATCCAGGATGAGCGCTTCCATGCCCTGCTTCTCGAGGCTGTCCAATGCGGCTGCAAGTTCGCCCGCGGTCGGTTCGTTGAACTGCGTGAGCCTGAGGTAGCCGAGTTTGTGGCCGCCGGTATGATCGGTCGGCAGGATCATCGCATCGACGACGCTGGGCACCTTGATCACCGCGCGCGCGATGGTGAATTCCTTGAGTTCATTCGTCACCGGGCGGGAGATGGTGAGCGTAACCTTTTCGCCCGCCTCGCCGCGCAGCATGTCCACGGCGTCGGCCATGGTCATCCGGTCGGTCGAGGCGCCATTGATCTTGCGAATTTGATCGCCGGGCTGCAGGCCCGCTTCGAAACCTGGAGTGCCCTCGGCCACGCCGATGAGCGTGAGCAGGCCGTCCTTGGTCGTCACCGTCACGCCGAGCCCGCCGAATTCGCTCTTCGTATCCTCCTGCATGCCCTTGAAATCGCGCGGATCCATGAAGGAGCTGTGCGGATCGAGTTCCGAAAGCATGCCTCGCAGCGCGCTGTAGGTCAGATCGCGAAAACTGATCTTGTGATCATCGACGTAATCCTGGCGGATGAGCTGCATCGCCCGCGCGAGCACGTGCATGTTTTCGTAAGGCGAATCCTCGTCGGACTTCTTCGTCTGGTCGGCCGCGGGCTCGTCGTGATTGAGCAATTCGTTGCCGGGCTGCTCGTCCTGGGCAAGGGCATGCCATGTCGCAAATCCCAGAATCGCTCCACCCAGGAGCGCAACGGCTGCGTGCTTCATGGCGGGAAGTTATCACAAACCGGCGCGTGCGAAAGGGCGGCGTATGCCTCGCGAATCTCCGCGCCGGGCGCCCCGCCCGGGTCGTAAACGCGCGCAACCTCCGAGAGCATCGCCGTCGCGACCGCCTCGCGCTCCCACGATCGTCCTGTCTCGATGGCGAGCGAGGTTGCGCTGGCTTGCAGCTCGAGCGGAAAATCGCGCGTGGAATGGTTCACGTTGATCCCGATTCCCACTGCAACGAATGCCTCGCGTCCGGTCCGGGCTTCGCTGAGGATGCCGGCCAGCTTCCGCCCGGAGCAATGGATGTCGTTCGGCGGTTTGATGCGAACAGCCAGGTTCGTGTGCGCGGCTAGGGCGCGCGCCGCCGCCACGGCGATGAGCGGAGTCATTTGCGCGAGCTGCGCAATCGGCCAGCGGGGCCGAAGCAAGAACGAAAACCACAACCCGCGACCCGGCGAGGAATCCCACCGCCGGCCGAATTGACCTCGCCCGCGCGTCTGCGACTCCGCGAAGACCGCGAAGCCCTCCGGTTCTCCGCCCTCGGCAGCGCGAAGCACGATGTCGTTCGTTGATTCCGTCTCGCGAAAGACCGTCACGCGCCAAAAGCCCCCGGCCGTCGCGATGCGATCCCGGTCCAGCAGGGCGATTTCGTCAGCCATGGGACGCAATCTCGAGCGAGAGATCGAGCGCGGGGGCGGAATGCGTCAGCGCGCCGATGGAAACGAAGTCCACTCCGGTTTCGGCAACCGCGCGAATGTTTTCCAGCGTGATCCCGCCGCTCGCCTCGAGCTGCATGTGCGCGGGCCGCAGCTTCACGGCCTCGCGCATCGTCGCGAGCGGCATGTTGTCAAGCAACACCACGTCGATACCCGGCGTCGCAAAAAACTCCCGCGCCTGCTCGATCGTGTCCGCCTCGACCTCGATGCGCAACCCGGCCTTCCTGGCGGCGGCGATTCCTCCGGCCAGCGCCTCGCGGCTCAGACCGCCCGCGAGATGATTGTCCTTCACCATCACCATATCGTAGAGGCCCGCGCGGTGATTCGTCCCGCCGCCGGCGCGCACCGCAGCCTTTTCAAGCGCGCGAAAGCCCGGCGTGGTCTTGCGCGTATCGAGCAGCCGGCAGCCCGTTCCCGCGATGGCATCCGCATAGCGCCGGGTTTCCGTGGCGACGCCGGAGAGGCGCTGGAGGAAGTTCAGGGCGGTCCGTTCGGCGGTCAGGATCGAGCCGAGCGCACCGGCAATTCGCAGCACTTCCTCGCCGGGCGCGAGCGAATCCCCGTCCGTCCGTGCCGCCGCGACGTCGAGGCCGGGATCGACGCGGCGAAACACCTCGGCCGCCGTTTCGATACCGGCGATCACTCCCGCCTGCTTCGCAACGATGCGCGCGCGGCCTTGCCGCCTCGGATCGGTGAAATGTGCCACCGTCACGTCGCCCGTGCTGACGTCCTCTCGCAACGCGAGATCGATGAGGTCGCTCATGCCGCCGGCGCCGGAGAGCCGAGGCCGAGCAGCTCGCGCTGCCAGCGCATCAGCGCCGGCGAGTCGGAGTCGATGGATACGGCCTCCAACGCGCCGCGCGAAGCGAGGATCGCGGGATCGATTTGCAGGTCGGCGGCGATGCGGTCGCGGATGGCCTTGAGTTCGTCGAAGCGCTTGAGCTGGTCATTCGTGCGCCGCTTGCCGCGCTTGCGCTCCGTGCGAGGCCATTCGGCTTCCGGCACTTGTAGCGCCAGCGCGAGCGCGACCTCGAAGCTGCGGCGCCGGCGGTTCGCCATCCGCGGAGTGGAAAACGGACGTCCGATGCTTGCGCACTCGGCGACGCGCAGCAATTCGTCGTTGCCGATCACATGAAATGGCGGGCGATTCCAGGCGCGGGCCTCGGCGTCGCGCCAGAACCAGAGCACCCGCAGCACGGATTGCGCGCGGGGAGCGAGCCGGGCCGAGCCGGAAATGCGCCATGCATTCTCCTCGTCGCGCTCCCGCACCTCGCGCGAGGCGGCGACCATGCGGTCCCGAGATTCGGTAAACCAGTCCCAGCGGCCCAGGCGGTGGAGGTCGGCCTCGATGCGCTCGCAGAGGGTGAGGAGAAAGCGCGTATCGTTGATCGCGTAGTCGATCATCTCGGGCGGCAGCGGGCGGCGCGCCCAATTCGCCTTTTGCGAGGACTTCGAGAGCTGCACTCCGAAGTGCCGCTCGACGAGCGCCCCCAGCCCGAGTTGATCCACGCCGCAGAGGCGCGAGGCAATCATCGTGTCAAAAATCTCGCGCGGCTCGAACGTGCCAACCCGCCGGAGCATGCGCAGGTCGTAATCCGCGCCGTGAAAGACAACGCGCTTGTCGGCCACCGCGTCGAGCAGGGGCTGAATCGGCAAATCCGCGAGCGGATCGACGAGGGCATTCTCTGCCGGTGTGCTGATCTGGATGAGGCAAAGCTTCTCGAAATAGCAGTGCAGGCTGTCGGCCTCCGTGTCGAAGGCGATCACCGGAAAGTCAGCAATGCGGTCGAGCAGATCCTCGAGGCCTGCGGCGTCGGCAATCAAGGCTCGGCGACAAACTTGTCCTTCGGCGGCAACGGAGGAAGATAATGCGCCCGAGGCTCGCGCACCTGGGTGGTGCCATCGGTGGGAGCCGTGACAAACGGACCGCCCTGGAGCGGAGCCGCGTCGGTGAACGCCACGTCGGGCACGTCGCTCGGCAGGCCCTCCAGCGGGAAATCCTTGCGCAAAGGATAATGCGGATAGCCCTCCCACATGAGGATGCGGCGGAGGTCCGGATGGTCTTTGAACCGGATGCCCATCATGTCGAAGGCCTCGCGCTCGTGCCAGTTGGCCGTCGGCCACAGGTCGGATACGGTCGGAGCCTCGGGCTCGTTTTCGGGCAGGCGGAATTTCAGACGAAGATGCCGGCCGCCGCCCATCGAATAGAGTTCATAGACGACTTCCCAGCGCGGCTCGGTCTCGAAGTGATCGATGGTCGCGAGGTCGATGAAGTAATCGAATCCCAGCGCGTCACGGCAGAACTGCGCAACCTCGCGCACGCTCCCGGGCTTCACGCTCAACGAAGTCTCACCGCGAAACGCGCTCTTCTCGATGATCGCGCCCGGGAATCGCGCCTCCAGCCTGTTGACCGCCTCGTCCATGTTCTCCTACGCAGCCTCCACGTAGCGCTTGCGCTGATCGGCGATCGCGTGCTCTCCCATGATCTTGCGCTGGAGCTTCATCAAGCCGTCGAGCAGCGCCTCGGGCCGGGGCGGACAGCCGGAAATGTAAACGTCCACAGGCAGCAAATGATCGATGCCCTGGAGCACTGCGTAGCTGCGATACATCCCGCCGCTCGACGCGCAGGCGCCCATCGCGATGCACCATTTGGGCTCCGGCATTTGATCCCAGATGCGTTTCACCGCGTAGGCCATCTTGTAAGTGACGGTGCCCGCGACGATCATCACATCCGCCTGGCGCGGCGAGAAGCGCATCACCTCAGCGCCGAAGCGCGAGATGTCGAAACGCGCGGAGGAAGCCGCCATCAGCTCGATGGCGCAACAGGCGAGCCCCATCGGCATCGGCCAAAGCGAGTTGCCGCGCATCCAGTTGATCGCCGCGTCGAGACGGGTGAAAATGATGTTGCCTTCGATCTTTGAATCGTAGGCAAGCGGACTGGTTTCGCTCATGCTGCCGAAGCTATTTGAGCAAGGTAACGAAGCAAGAGGGAAGTTCGGGCAAACCGCGCGTGCTCACTGCGGAATGATAAGCGTCTGCCCGACCTTGAGATCCACCGTGCCGTTAAGCTGGTTTTGATTGGCGTCCGCGATATCCTTATATCGCTGCGCGTTTTTGTAAAATCTGCGCGCGATACTCGCCAGCGTGTCGCCCTTCTGCACCGTGTAGGTGCGCGTCTCCCTGCCAACCGATTTTTCAGCCGCCGCGGTGGCGGGATTCGTGGAGAACCCCTTCGGGTCGCGCGCCGTTTTTGTCCCATCCTTCGCGGAGGACTTCCTTCGGGCATCAGCCAGATCGGCCTGGAGCCGGGTGATCTGCTCCTGGAGCTTGAGATTCTCGTTTTTCAACCGCGCCGCCTCGCGCTTCGTCATGATGCCGCTGTCGGCATTGCCGGCTGCGATCTCGAGTTCGATTCGCTGGATGAACCGGGCGACTTCCTTCTTGCTGGCCTCGTCCCCGGACATGCGCATGTAGCGCCGGAAATGATGCAGCGCCGAGATGGGATCCTTCAATTTGTCGTCGTAGAGCAACGCGAGGCTGTAGTGGATCTTCGCCGTCGCGGCGGTG
This sequence comes from Terrimicrobiaceae bacterium, assembly GCA_028713285.1. Classification (GTDB taxonomy): domain Bacteria; phylum Verrucomicrobiota; class Verrucomicrobiia; order Chthoniobacterales; family JAATET01; genus JAATET01. The sequence continues at coordinate 11,047 of JAQTOP010000070.1, read as the reverse complement.
CCGTCCAGCAACGACTCGTAGAGCCGCACCGCGCGCGGGTAGTCCCCGGACTTCTGCGCCTCGGCGGCCTGCTCCTCGACTTTCGCCTTTGCCGCGGGGAGCGAAAACTGGTCGCACGCCGGCAGGGCGAATGAGAGCGCAAGCGCAAGAATCCAACGCCACGACGGGCAGGCAATCGAACGCACGGGAGGCAAAATCATGGCGAATACTTCACCGCAAGCGCCGGCATTGAGCGAGCGAAACCATGCACGAGTCCAAACGGAAGGTGTCGCGCTAGCGGCGGCGGTTGAATGCGGCCGCGGTGCGCTCGGCCTCGCGCGATTCCTCGCGTTTCTTGAGGGCGGTGCGCTTGTCGCCGGCGAGCTTGCCTTTGCCCACGCCGATCTCGACCTTCACACGGCCCGACTTCCAGTAAAGGCGCAGCGGGACGAGCGTGCGACCGCTCACGTTTGCCTCGCCGAAGAGCTGATCGATCTCGCGGCGATGCAACAAGAGCCGGCGCTTGCGCTTCGGCTCGTGCTGCTCGTGGCTCGCCCGCTCGTAGGGCTGGATATCCACGTCGAAAACGTAGGCCTCGTTTTTCTCGATGCGGGCATAGGCGCCGCGCAGATTCACATGGCCCGCACGGATGGATTTCACCTCCGTGCCCAGAAGTTCGATGCCGGCCTCGATTCTGCTCTCGATCGCGTAATCGTGGAGCGCCTTGCGATTCGTGCAAATTTCCACGGACATCGGATCCGCGCCGCCAGGGCGGCGACTTAAATCGGGTCGGCGGGAATGTATTCGCCGGCCATGAGCTTGCCGGCGAGGATTTCCGCCATCGCCACGTCGGCGTAGGTCATGCGCGGCTCGACCTCCACATGCGGACGCACTCCACTGCTAAGCTGGCGCACGCGGCGCGAAATGACGTTGATGAGAATCTGCTTGTTCTCAATGACCTTGTTGGCCTCATCAAGGAGTGAATAATTCATAAGTGGTATCCTGAACCGGGAGAGCCCTGTATTTCAGCCCGCCGGGCGGAAAGGGTCAAGGAAAAGCGGCGTGATTATTCGGCGACAACCGGTGCGGCGTCGCCGGCCAGCTCCTCGCCCACCATGTAGCGAACGAAGCGGCGAATGATGATGTTTTCACCGAGCGCAGCGATCTTGCTGTTCACGTAGTCCTTGACCGTGAGATCGGGATTCTTGATGAACGCCTGCTCGAGCAGGCAGACCGTGCTGTAGAATTTATCGACTTTTCCATCGACGATCTTCTCGACGATGTTCGCGGGCTTGCCCTGGACCTGTGCGCGGTAGATGTCGCGCTCGCGCTCGATGAGAGCCGGATCGACCTGCTCCCGGGAAACGCAGGTCGGGTTTGCCGCCGCGACGTGGAGAGTGATGTCCTTGACGAACTCGCGAAAGATTTCGTTCTTCGCGACAAAGTCGGTTTCGCAGTTGATCTCGACGAGCACACCGACCTTGCCCTGCAGATGAATGTAGGAGGCGACGACGCCTTCGCGGGCGGCGCGGCTCGCTTTTTTCGATGCCCCCGCCATGCCCTTCTTGCGCAGGACTTCCTCGGCTTTCGTGAGATCACCGCCGGCTTCATCGAGGGCGCGTTTGCAATCCATCATGCCCGCGTTGGTTTTTTCGCGGAGCTGTTTGACGAGAGCGGGAGAGATTTCAGCCATGGTGGGATCGATATACGGAGTTTGCAAAAGGGGTTCGGTTGACGAGGCGCGAACGGAAGTCAGGGGATCCTGACCACTCCGTCCAGGAAACGCCTTATTCCGCGACGGCGGCGAGATCGCTGTCCTGCTGCTTTGCGGTCTGGTCGCGTGCACTCATGATGGCATCGACGAGCTTTTGCAGGATCACACGGATCGAACGGATCGCATCGTCGTTGCCGGCGATTGGGTAGCTCACGCGATCCGGGTCGCAATTCGTATCGACGATGGCAACGATGGGCACGCCCAGGCGATTCGCCTCGGCCACGGCAATTTCCTCGCGGTTCGTGTCGATGATGACCAGCGCGTCGGGCAGCTTGTCCATCTCGAGCACGCCTTCGAGATTCTTGCGCATGCGCTGGGCCTCGCGGCGAAGCGCGGCGAGCTCCTTCTTGCCGTAGCCATTGTTGCCGGGTGCCTTTTCGATCTCCTCGATCTCGCGCAGGCGCCTCACGCTCTTGCGAATGGTCGTGAGGTTCGTGAGTGTGCCGCCGAGCCAGCGCTGATTCACGAAAAACTGCCCGCTTGCGGTGGCGGCTTCCCTTACGGCCTCTTGCGCCTGCTTTTTACAGCCGACAAAGAGCACCTTGCCTCCGCCCTTCACGAGATCGTGGAGGTAGGTCGTGGCGCCGTCGAGCTGCTCGACGGTCTTGCCGAGGTCGATGATGTAGATGCTGTTCTTTTCCTCAAAGATGAAATCCTTCATCTTCGGGTTCCAACGTTTCGTTTGATGGCCGTAGTGAACGCCGGCCTCCAGAAGTTCGGTCATCGTTTCCATTTTGGAAGAAGTAGTGGTCATGCCGGAATTGTTTCGGATTAGATGGCCTCTTGTTCGAGCACGACGGGCTCAGGCTCGGCGATGGCCTCGCCAAGCGTAATGAGTTCGAACTCGCGATTGGCCGGGAAACCTGTGCCGGCGGGGATCAGGTGGCCCATGATTACGTTTTCCTTGAAACCGCGCAAGCGGTCGGACTTGCCCAGGGTGGCCGCCTCGGTGAGGACGCGGGTGGTATCCTGGAACGATGCGGCGGAAATAAAGCTGTCGGTCTCGAGCGATGCCTTGGTAATGCCGAGCAGGACCGGTGTGGCCTCGGCCGGCTTGCCGCCCTTCTCGACGACGGAGGCATTTTCCTGCTCGAATGCGAGCCGGTCGATCTGATCGCCCCAGAGCAACGTCGTATCTCCCGGATCGGAGATTTTCACCTTGCGCAGCATCTGGCGCACGATGATCTCGATGTGCTTGTCGTTGATCTCGACGCCCTGGAGGCGGTAAACCTCCTGGACCTCGTTGAGCAGATGCTCCTGGAGTTCCTGCGGTCCGCAGATTTCCAGGATTTCGTGCGGAACCACAGGCCCCTCGGTGAGCTGCTGGCCCTTCTTCACGAAGTCGCCCTTGAAGGCGATGATGTGCTTGCTGAGCGGGATGAGGTGTTCCTCCTCGGCGCCGGTTTCCTGGTCGCGAACGATGACGCGGCGCTTGCCGCGGACGGTGCCGCCGATATCGACGATGCCGTCGATCTTGGCGATCTCGGCGGCATCCTTTGGACGGCGGGCCTCGAACAATTCGGCCACCCTCGGCAATCCGCCGGTGATGTCCTTTGTCTTCGCGATCTTGCGCGGGGTCTTGGCCAGACGCGTGCCGGCCTGCACCCGGGACTTTTCCTTGACCTCGATGTGAGCGCCGGCGGGGATCGAGTAGCTGGCGAGAACTTCGCCCGACTTCTCGTCCACGAGGACGATTTGCGGATGAAGGTCTTCCTTGTGCTCGATGACGACCGTGCCCATCACGCCCGTGGTTTCGTCCACTTCCTTGCGGATGGTAACCGCCGGAATCATGTCGCGGAATTCGATCTTTCCCGACCGCTCGGTGATGATCGGCACGTTGTAGGGATCCCACTGGATGAACGTCTCGCCCTTTTTCACGGTTCCGCCGTCGGAGACGCTGATGACCGAACCAAGGACCACGTTGTAGCTCTCAAGCTCGCGTCCGTCCTTCGCATTCAGGCTCACGGAGCCGTTCTTGTTCAATACGATGAAGGTGCCATCCAGCGCCTGCACGGTGCGCAGGTCGTTGAACTTCACCGTGGCGTCGTTCTTCGCCTTGATGATCGGCTGCTTGAACGTCTGGCTGGCGGTGCCGCCGACGTGGAAGGTGCGCATCGTGAGCTGCGTGCCGGGCTCGCCGATGGACTGCGCGGCAATGATGCCGACGGCCTCGCCGAGTTTGACGTCCCCGCCGGTAGCGAGGTTGCGACCGTAACAACGCATGCAAACGCCGCGCTTCGATTCGCAGGTCAGCACGGAACGAATCTTGATCTGCTCAATGCCGATCTTCTCGATGGCGTAGGAGGTTTCCTCGTCGATGGTCTGACCGGCCTTCACGATGATCTTCTGCGTGACGGGATCCTTGACGGTTTCGCAACTGGCACGTCCCACGATGCGGGTCGGCAGGCTGACCACCTCTTCGTCACCCTCATAGATCGGGCGGACGAGGATGCCATTGACAGTGCCGCAATCCGGCCCGGTGATGATCACATCCTGCGCCGCATCGACGAGCTTGCGGGTGAGATAGCCGGAGTCGGCGGTCTTGAGCGCCGTATCGGCGAGTCCCTTGCGGGCGCCGTGCGTCGAGATGAAGTATTCGAGCACCGACTGGCCTTCGCGGAAATTCGAGATGATCGGGCGTTCGATGATTTCACCGGACGGCTTGGCCATGAGGCCGCGCATGCCGGCGAGCTGCTTGATTTGCGTGCGATTGCCTCGGGCACCGGAGTCCACCATCATGAACACAGGGTTCATCTCGGGGCGGCCCTCGTTGTGCTGGAGCGTGCGGAAGAGGGCGTTTGCGACTTCCTCGCCCGTGTGGGTCCAGACGTCCTGCACCTTGTTCTTGCGCTCGCCGTCCGTGATGATGCCGCGGCGGTATTGCTTCTCGACCTCGGAGATTTCCTTGTAAGCCCTTTCGACGAGGCCCGTTTTCTCCTTGGGAATGATCATGTCCGACACGCCGATGGAGATTCCCGCCTTCGTGGCAGCACGGAAGCCGACTTCCTTGAGCCTGTCGAGCGTCTCGACCGTCGCCGCCTGTCCGGAAACCTGATAGCAACGCCAGATGATGTCGGAGAGCTGTTTCTTGCCGCAGACCTTGTTGAAGAAGCCCAGATCCTTCGGCCAGATTTCGTTGAAGGTCACGCGACCCGCCGTGGTTTCGAGAATGCGAATGCCGGCGTCACCGTAGATCGTCTTGGCGCCAAAATCCGGATTCTTGTAACGGATCGGCGTGTGCGTCTTGACGGAGCCCTCACTGAGAGCCAGCTCGACTTCCCAGGCGTTCCCAAACAACGGCAGGCGGCCCGTGTCGGGAATCTCGCCGGGACGCGGCGGCTGGGTAAGGTAATAACAGCCGAGCGGAATGTCCTGAGACGGCGTGGTGATCGGCTTGCCGCTCGATGGCGAAAAGATGTTGTTCGGCGCAAGCATGAGCAGGCGCGCCTCCATCTGGGCTTCAATCGAAAGCGGGACGTGAACCGCCATCTGGTCGCCGTCGAAATCCGCGTTGTAGGCGGTGCAAACGAGTGGGTGAACGCGGATGGCCTCGCCCTCGATGAGGATCGGCTCGAAGGCCTGAATCGAGAGGCGGTGCAGCGTCGGCGCGCGGTTGAGCAGGACGGGGTGGCCCTTGGTGACCTCGTCGAGGATGTCCCACACCTCCGGCGTCTGCCGCTCGATAAGCTTCTTCGCGCTGCGAACCGTGTGGACGTAGCCGAGTTCCTTGAGACGGCGAATGATAAACGGCTCGAACAACACGAGCGCCATCTTCTTAGGCAGGCCGCACTGGTTGAGCTTGAGTTCGGGGCCGATGACGATGACCGAGCGGCCCGAATAATCGACGCGCTTGCCCAGAAGATTCTGGCGGAAGCGTCCGCCCTTGCCCTTGAGCATGTCGCTGAGCGACTTGAGCGGACGATTCGCGGCTCCGGTGACGGCGCGACCGTGGCGGCCATTGTCGAACAGCGCATCGACCGCTTCCTGAAGCATGCGCTTCTCGTTACGGATGATGACTTCCGGCGTCTTGAGCTGGAGCAGTGTCTTGAGGCGGTTGTTGCGGTTGATCACGCGGCGATAGAGATCGTTGAGATCGGACGTCGCAAACCGTCCGCCTTCGAGCGGCACGAGCGGGCGAAGGTCCGGCGGAATGACGGGAAGCACCGCGAGAATCATCCACTCGGGACGGGTTTTCGAGTTGGCAAAGCCCTGGACGAGCTTGAGGCGCTTGGCCATCTTCTTCCGAAGCTGCTTGCTGCGGGTGGCGGTCATCGCGAGCTCGATCTCGTCATTGACGGCGGCGAGATCGATCTGCTCGAGGAGTTTTTTGATCGCCTCGGCGCCCATACCGGCCACGAAATTGTCGCCATATTGGTCCTCCGCCTCGCGGAATTCCGTCTCGGTGAGGAGCTGGCATTTTTGCAGCGGGGTGTTGCCCGGATCGATGACGATATAGTCCTCGTAATAAATCACGCGCTCGAGCTGACGGTTGGTCATGTCGAGCATGAGGCCGATGCGGGAAGGCATGCACTTGTAGAACCAGATGTGCGAGACCGGCACGGCCAGCTCGATGTGGCCCATGCGCTCGCGGCGCACGCGCGACTGCGTCACCTCGACGCCGCAACGGTCGCAGACGGTGCCCTTGTGCTTGATGCGCTTGTATTTGCCGCAGGAGCACTCCCAATCGCGGGTCGGTCCGAAAATGCGCTCGCAAAAAAGGCCGCCCTTTTCGGGCTTGAACGTTCGGTAATTGATCGTTTCCGGATTCTTTACCTCGCCCTTGCTCCAACTGCGGATCGATTCGGACGATGCCACCGTAATGCCGACTTCGTCAAATCCCTCCTGCTTCAGGTCCGCCGCCCCAGTCAACTCTCTCAAGCTGTTTTGAATCATAGCTGTGCTTTTCTTCCGGTTTTCGTGGGCCGCTTCAGGCTGCGGCAGTGTCGGTGAGTGCGAAGGGATCGGTGCCGCCGACTTTCACGTCGAGACCGAGGCCCTGCATTTCCTTGATGAGAACGTTGAACGACTCCGGGGTGCCCGCCTGGAGCGAATTGTCGCCCTTGACGATGGACTCGTAAATGCGCGTGCGGCCCTGCACGTCGTCGGATTTCACGGTGAGGAGTTCCTGCAGCGTGTAGGCCGCGCCGTAGGCTTCGAGCGCCCAGACCTCCATTTCGCCGAAGCGCTGGCCTCCGTATTGCGCCTTGCCGCCAAGCGGTTGCTGGGTGACGAGGCTGTAGGGGCCGACCGCGCGGGCGTGAATCTTGTCCGCGACCAGGTGGCCGAGCTTGAGCATGTAAATGATACCGACGACGACCTGCTGGTCGAACTGCTCGCCCGTGCGGCCGTCATACAACGTGGCCTTGCCACTCTCTTCGATCCAGGTGAACCCTTCGACTTTTTTGGCCTCGCGCAGGTATTCGCGAATCTTCGGCTCGCTGATGCCGTCGAACACGGGCGTCGCGACCTTGAAACCGAGCGCCTTCGCTGCGACGCCGAGGTGCGTCTCGAGCACCTGGCCGACGTTCATTCGACTCGGCACGCCGAGCGGATTCAGCACGATATCGACCGGGGTGCCGTCGGAAAGATACGGCATGTCCTCCTCGGGCACGATCTTCGCGACCACGCCCTTGTTGCCGTGGCGGCCCGCCATCTTGTCACCGACGCTGAGCTTGCGCTTGCTGGCGATATAGACCTTGACCTGCTTGATGATGCCGGGATCCACGTCGTCCCCGCTCTCGACGAGTCCGATCTTCTCTTCCTTTTCGCGGTTGAGTTCCTCGAACTTGTGCTCGAACTGGCCGATGATCTCGCGAATCTTATTGCGGATCGGGCTCGGGTCGATTTCGACGTGCTGATAGACGGAGGCGAGCTTGCGGAGCAGTTGCTTGGTGATCTTGCGGTTCGCCGGGATGATAATTTCGCCGGTTTGCGCGTTGACCACGTCGAGCGGGATTTTCTCGCCGAGCAGCACGTTCGACAGCGCTTCGGTAAGCTGCTCGTGCAGTTCGTCCTCGCGGCGCTTATGATCATCGAGAATCATTTTCTGCTGCCGCTTCGACTCGGTGGGAGTCATCTTCTGGCGCGCGACTTCCTTCTTTGAGGAGACCTTCACATCCATCACGATGCCATAGGTGCCCGACGGAACGGTCAACGACGTATCCTTCACGTCCGCCGCCTTTTCGCCGAAAATGGCGCGCAGCAGGCGCTCTTCCGGCGCCAGCTCGGTCTCGCTCTTCGGCGTGATCTTGCCCACGAGAATATCGCCGGGTTTGACTTCCGCGCCGACACGGATGACGCCGTCGGGGCCGAGATTCTGGAGCGCTTCTTCGCTCACGTTCGGAATGTCACGCGTGATTTCCTCTGGCCCGAGCTTCGTGTCGCGGGCGCCGATTTCGAACTCGTCGATGTGGATCGAGGTGTAGATGTCCTCCTTGACGACGCGTTCCGAGATGAGGATCGCGTCCTCGAAGTTGTAGCCATTCCACGGCATGAACGCGACCAGCACGTTGCGGCCGAGGGCGAGTTCGCCATTCTCGGTGTTGGGACCGTCGGCAAGCACGTCGCCGATCTTGATCGACTGGCCTTTTTTGACGATGGGCTTCTGGTTGATGCACGTGCTCGCATTCGAGCGCATGAACTTGCGCAGTTCATAGACGTGAACACCGTTCGCCGGGTCGTGTTTGATCCTCTTCTTGCCCTCGGGCAGCTTGCCGTCCTTCGTGACGATGATCTGGCTGGACATCACCGAAGCGACCTTGCCGCTCGACTCCGAGCAGATGACCGCGCGGGAATCACGGGCCACGCGGCCTTCGATGCCGGTACCGACGAGCGGCGCGTCCGAAATCAGGAGCGGCACGCCCTGGCGCTGCATGTTCGAACCCATGAGGGCGCGATTTGCATCGTCATGCTCGAGGAAGGGAATCAATCCCGCCGCAACGGAGACGAGCTGCTTCGGCGACACATCCATGTATTGGATCTGGTCCGGCGTCGCCTCGACGAAATCGCCGCGATGGCGCGAGGACACGGTTTCGTCCGTGAACCGGCCTTTCGCGTCGGTAATGGCGTTCGCCTGGGCGATGTAGAAATTCTCCTCGCGATCGCCGGTGAGATATTCCACATCGTCGGTCACGAGGCCATTGATCACCTTGCGATACGGCGTCTCGATGAACCCGAAGTCGTTGACCCGGGCAAAGGTCGAGAGCGAGCTGATGAGGCCGATGTTCGGACCTTCCGGCGTCTCGATGGGACAAATGCGGCCGTAGTGCGAGGGATGCACGTCGCGCACCTCGAAGCCCGCGCGGTCGCGGCTGAGGCCTCCAGGCCCGAGGGCCGAGAGACGCCGCTTGTGCGTAAGCTCGCTCAACGGATTCGTTTGATCCATGAACTGGCTGAGCTGCGAGCGTCCGAAGAAATCGCGCACGACGGCGCTGAGCGCCTTCGGGTTGATGAGCTTCTGCGGCGTGATGTGCTCGGTGCCGGCATCATAAAGGGTCATGCGCTCGCGTACCAGACGCTCGGTGCGGGCGAGGCCCACGCGGCACTGATTGGCGAGAAGCTCTCCCACGGTGCGAACGCGGCGGCTGCCGAGGTGATCGATATCATCGACCATCCCCTCGCCGCGGCGCAGCTCGAGAAGGTATTTCATCGCCGCGACGAAATCCTCCTTCGTGAGGACGCGGATCGACTGGTCGATTTCGACGTCGAGTTTCTGATTGATCTTGTGGCGGCCAACGCGCCCGAGATCGTAGCGCTTCGGGTCGAAGAACAGGCGCTTGAGCATGCTGCGTGCGTTTTGCACGGTCGGCGGATCGCCGGGACGCAGCTTGCGGTAGATGTCCTTGAGCGCTTCGTCCTCGTCGTGCGCTGGATCTTTCTTGAGCGACTTGATCACCGTGTCGTCGTTCTTCGTATCAACGACCTGCACCGAGGTGTGGCCAAGGCCCAGAAGCTGGCTGACGGTGGTCTTGTTGAGCGGCTCAAAGGCGCGGGCCACCGTGATTTCACCATCGCGGATGTCGGCGATGAGGACCTTCGTCGCAATCGCCTCCTCATCGAGCTTCTCGCTGAGCTTGAGCGTCTCGATGTCGTAGAACAGGCCGATGATGTCCGAGTCGGACCCGTAGCCCAGCGAGCGCAGAAACGTCGTTGCGAGGAATTTCCGGCGGCGCTTGCGGCGGTCGAGATAGACGTAAAGCAGGTCGCTCGTGTCAAACTGCACCTCGAGCCATGAGCCGCGGTCGGGAATGATGCGGAAGCTGTGGAGCAGCTTACCATTGAGGTGGACGTCCGTCTCGAAGCAAATGCCCGGCGAGCGGTGGAGCTGGCTCACCACGACGCGCTCGGCGCCGTTGATGACGAAGGTGCCCTGCGGCGTCATGAGCGGAATTTCGCCCATATAGACCTTTTCCTCCTTGGTCGCGTGTTCGTCCTTGTAACGGAACGTGACGTAGAGTGGGGCGCTGAAGGTCTGTCCCTCGCGCTGGGATTCGAGTGCGCCCATCTTGGGCTCGCCGAGGTCGTAGCTGACGTAGTCCAGGCTGGCCTTCTCTTCAAAACCGAAGATCGGGAAGAATTCGCGGAAGACGGCCTGGAGGCCGATGTCCTTGCGTTTCGAGGGCTCCACCCCGCGTTGAAAAAACTCGTCGTAGGAATTGATCTGAAGTTCGATCAAATTCGGCGGCTCGATGGCCTCCTTCAATTTCCCGAAATATAGACGGTCGGACATGGGCAGGGTATTGGACGGTTGGGCTTTCGCCGGGTCAAACTAACGAGTGCGAGTCGCCGCCAGCGAAGACGACAAAACGCCCGCACGACGAATCGAATCCATCGTTGCGAGGCGGAGACTGGCGGCGGCGCGGAATCGCTGAGTCAGAACCTTGGGCAAAAGGGTGAGTGTAGAAAGTAGTTCCGCGCAGGGCGAACGGCAACAAAAATCTTCCAACAATCTGTCGGAACACTTTTGTCCACCGCCCGCCCGGACACGGGGTGAATGTTACTTGATTTCGACGACGGCTCCGGCGGCTTCGATCTTTTTCTTGATCTCCTCCGCTTCTTCCTTGGTCACGCCCTCCTTGAGGGACTTTGGCGCACCTTCGACGAGGGCCTTGGCTTCCGCGAGACCCAGACCGGCGACCGCGGCGCGAACCTCCTTGATGACGGCAATTTTGTTGCTGCCCATCTCCTTGAGGATGACGTCGAAGCTGGTCTTCTCCTCCACCGCTGCGGTTTCCCCGCCGGCGGGTGCGCCCGCTGCGGCAACGGCGACCGGAGCGGCGGCGCTCACGCCCCACT
>JAQTOP010000069.1 GCA_028713285.1 Terrimicrobiaceae bacterium | reverse complement strand
CTTCGGACTCGGCTCAAAATCGGGCACAAGGTCACTGAGAACATCCAACTCCGTCTCGCTAAGTCGCAGCATCCCAATAAATTAGCATATCCCATGCCAAATCAGAGGTTTTGGGATAGCTTCTAGACATCATCGGTGAAGATGGCAATGGATTCGGTGGCATCGAGGCTGATGGCGGGGAGGCGGCTCGCAGGAGCGGTGCCACCTGCCTTGAGCGGCTGACCGAAGGCCGTGAGGGGCTTGAACTCCACTTCGCTGCCGCGAACCGTGGCCAGCGTTGTTCCGAGGAGGTCGTTCAGATAGAAAATCAGGCTTTGCTTGCGGCCGCAGCGGTTGGAACGCTTGCGAATATGCTGCCGCCTTTGATGAAATCCGCCCTCAACTTCACCTGACCCCGCCTCCGTGCTGATCACCTATTGGAACGCTCTTGTTGCTGAAGCAGGACTTTGTCATGAATAGCACGCTGGCGCCAAGGACTTATAGCGAAGGCAATAGCCGTTAACAAAACCAAGCCGGACGCAATAAGCTTAACCAAATTGCTGCCGTTTGTCAGAAACCCTATAAGCAATGATAGAACTCCGCAGAGCGGGATTAGAAATATCCCACCATACGCAAAAAACCGGCTATTTACCTGCAAGAGCGCTCCAGCAACAAAAAACCAACCGACTAGCGCAATGAAAGCAGACAAAACGTCCCATGATTTCGATGTTGTCATTATTATTCCACGCCCCCCACCGCCTCAAAATGATAATCTCCACCACTTGTGAAATATGAGTACGAAGTTCCTCCAAATGTTAGCGCACCGCCGGTTTCACTAAACCCAGCCCCTGTTATAGTCCCTCCGTTGAGAGCTCCACCCATTTGACAGTGGAGGGTCATCGATGAAGTATTCTCCCCTGATGCGGTCATACCTACCGCAACGGATATCGAGTCTTCCCTTTTTTGACCTGGAACATCACCTGAAACCGTATAGTATAGACTTCCACTTTCACTAACATTAATTGTTACGGTTGCGTCAAGACTTACATCATCGCTGGGATCCAGAATGTGAGCTATTCCCGTTCCGGTCATTCCGGTATAGATACTGAAAGAACTAGCGGTCTGCCCGCTAGTAACTCCTCCGGTAATCCCAGTACTACCTTCGATCGTGCCTTTCCCGCCTGTCATTGTAGGCCCCAGGTCAATGGCCGGAATCAAGTTGGTAGCTTTAGCGAAAGTTACTTTGATACTCCACATACCCTGAAAATCGATTTCAGACGTTGGAGAGCTACAATACACGTTGTTATTCGCTCCATCCGGGAAGCCGGTTGGATCGGCAGAGGTCCACCGGTTCATTTCGAGATTGTAGTTCCGATACTTGAACAGATAGCCGCCCGAGTCGGCGTCACCGATCTTTCCGGTGTAGAACGTTGGCGTGTCTGATGGGCTGATTTCGGTTGCGCCGCATTTCTGGCGGCATCCTCCCTGGCAAGGACAGAGGCGACTTGATCGCGCGGCAGGAACTCCGGCAGCCTGGCTGCCAGGGTGGTTTGGACGATCGCTGCGGCGAGCGCCGCTCCAGTGATGATGTGTTTCATTTTCATGGTGTTTGTTTGTTTGTCGTTTCGTTTCAGATTGTCGTCTTCGGCGTCAATTGGAGGGAGAAGGCATCGTCGGTAAAGATGGCAACGGATCATTCGGTGGCACCGAGGCTGACGGCGGGGAGGCGCTGCTCGCAGGAGCGGCGCCACCTGCCTTGAGCGGCTTGAACTCCACTTCGCTGCCGCGAACCGTGGCCAGCGTTGTTCCGAGGAGGTCGTTCAGATAGAAAGTCAGGCTTTGCTTGCGGCCGCAGCGATTGGAACGCTTGCGAACATGCTGCCGCCTTTGATCAAATCCGCCGTGGACTTAATCTGTCATTTTCACTGTCGTTCTACTCTCCGTTGGCATAACTCAGTCCAGTCGGACGGACCGTTATCTGTTTAATTTCGGATTTAGTTTTCATTAAGAAATAAGTGTCCAGGTTTGAAAATTCCTTGAATGTCTCTTCATTGACTTCACTAATGGACTCCGACGGAATGCCCGCCCTACCATAATATAAATGCGTAAACACCTGAGGACCTGCCCTTATGCTTATGGAGCCTCTGTTATCGAAATTGAATGCAACTACTTCAGATCGAAGTTGCAGTTTCGAAACGACTGCGATTCCGCATTGCTCATTTTGCTGCAAGAAACACTTAACTGAAGAGTTGCTATCAATGGTAACGTCAAGAGTAATAGACCCTTTCGAGCTGTTCTTTATTGATATAAATACCAAATTTCTTTGGTTATTTACCATCACTTGTGCTGGGAGCCGGCATGTGCCGGCCCCTAGAAACATCGCAATCAAAAAGAGCAATTGATTGAGCATTAACTTATTCGTAGATAGCCAAACCGTAATCTCTCGTATACCCATTTCCGACATTTTGGGCAACGCCCCATGTAGTAGTATCATACCAAAAACCGTTTTCCAGTTTAGACTGAGTTTTTGTGCGCTGGTAAATAGTCGCATTCATGATCAAAAGCACTGCCTTCCATCCGTGATCCGCTGCCGCAGGCTCTTGAGCGTGAAATGTCACCGTTGTCCCAGCCGTCCTTGACCACGAAGCTCCTATTGTAATGCTCTGCGAAGCGCCAAAGCTAATTTGGGTTGTATTAGATATTCCAATTGAGAGCGTCGCATCCAAACTTTGATTGTTTCCGACACTGGCCGAAATGTCTGTTTCGGTCCACGACCCAGCATAATCGTATTCATATTCATATACCGTCCGATTATTTCCATTTGTTGAATATCCTCCATCTAACCAACTTGTGTCGTTGGCAGGATCTGGCTTCGACACGAGTGTCCACATCCCGTTAGGATCAACCGCTGAAGTCGCTATATTTCCTGTATAGCTATAGTTATTGGCTCCATCCGGAAAACCATTTGGATCTCGAGAAGTCCAACGATTTATCTCTGAGTCGAAACTCCTATACTTGAACAGATAGCCGCCCGAGTCGGCGTCACCGATCTTTCCGGTGTAGAACGTTGGCGTGTCTGATGGCACTGATTCCGCTTGCGCCGCATTTCTGGCGGCATCCTCCCTGGCAAGGACAGAGGCGACTTGATCGCGCGGCAGGAACTCCGGCAGCCTGGCTGCCAGGGTGGTTTGGACGATCGCTGCGGCGAGCGCCGCTCCAGTGATGACGTGTTTCATTTTCATGGTGTTTGGTTGTTTGTTGTTTCGTTTCGGTTTGTCGCCTTCGGCCTCAATTGGAGGGAGAAGGCATCGTCGGTAAAGATGGCAACGGATCATTCGGTGGCACCGAGGCTGACGGCGGGGAGGCGCTGCTCGCAGGAGCGGCGCCACCTGCCTTGAGCGGCTGACCGAAGGCCGTGAGCGGCTTGAACTCCACTTTGCTGCCGCGAACCGTGGCCAGCGTTGTTCCGAGGAGGTCGTTCAGATAGAAAGTCAGGCTTTGCTTGCGGCCGGAAAGCAAGTAGCTCGCAACGACGGCACCGCCGCTTGGGTGGGGTTCGTTAATAAAGATTTCGTCGCCGCGTCGAAGTAACGCGAGGCCGTCCCAGAGATACACTTCGGGTTTAACCAGGGAGGGCGCAGAGGAGAAATTCGCGATTTTTTGGAATTCATCCTTCGTGTTCCTGGCGGCCTTTGCGCGGGCCTCAGTCCGCTTCACTGCAATCTGGCCGTCCGGATAGTAGTCATAGGCGATCTCGGTGCCGTTGGGCAGTGTCGTTTTGATCGGCCGGTCAAGCCAGCCGAAGGTGATCCGGCTGCCATCGACGTCTTTGGTGAGCCGCCCGGCGGCGTCGTAGGCGACCCGGATTGAAGCAGCGTTGGAGGATGAGGGAGATTTTTTTATGAAGGTCGCCAGTTGATTTGCGGCATCGTAGGTCATGACGACGGTTTCGCCGTTGATCGTCTTCTCGATGATGTTGCCTGCCGGGTCGTATTTGTAGGATTCCAACACCGCACCCGATGCGGAAACGGTGAGGAGCTGGCCGCTTTTGTCGTAGGTGAATTCCTGGCGCTGGCCGTTCCATTCGCGGGCGGTGACCTGATCCGCATCATCCCAGAAGTAGCGGAGCGTAAGCGGTGCTTCGCCGAGCGGGCCGCCGGAAAATGTGATCGAGCTGAGTCTCCCGCCGGCGTCGTGTTTCACCACCTGACTGATGCCGTTGGCGAAATCGCGGCGGGTCAGGCGTCCGGCGGAGTCGTAGGCATAGCCGACAACCTGGGAACCGCCAGACGAGATGCCGGTAAGGCGGCCTCCGGTGTCGTAGGAATATTCGAACTGATCGATGGGTGTGAACGATTCTTCCCGGCCCGGATGGCCGGCGGCGGGCGCGACGGCGGCGCGGAGTTCCGCAAGGATGAGGCCGGTGCGGCGGCCTACGGCGTCGTAGCGGTAGCGCACGAGCTGCTCGCGGCCGCCCGCAACGCAGCGCAGCGCCTCGACGCGGCCCTGGGCATCGCGCAGATACTCGAACTGCGCGTCGGGCGTGGCGGCGGAGAGCACGCGGCCCTCCCGGTCGTAACTGTAATCGACCGTCTGCGGCGTGGCGGGCTGCGACGGAGCCGCGGCCGGCGGGGGCGGTGTCGCTGCCGGGGCAGGCGCTGGAGCATGCGCCGCGGGGGAGGACGCGGCAGCCATCGCGGCCGTGTTGGCGAAGAAATCCGCTGCGGAGGGAGTCGCCTTCGCCTGGGCGGGAGGGGCGGCGGGCCTGCCGGAAAAATCGACGCGGGCGAGGCGGTTGCGCGCGTCGTAGGTGTAGAGGGTATTCTGCACGCCGTTCGCGCGGGCGGCGAGCTTGCCGCGGGCATCATACGTCCATGCGAGGACGTCGCCGAGGGCGTTCGTCTGCTTGCTGAGGTGGCCGGCGGGGTCGTAGTCGAACGCGATGCGGTTGCCATTGCCGTCGATCTGGGCGACGCGGCGATCCCGCGCGTCGTAGGCGTAGCGGGTGACGGAGCCATTCGCCGCGTGCTCGGCGAGGACGTTGCCGCGCGCGTCGTAGTCGTATTTTTTCGCCCGTCCGAGGGGATCGATCTCCTCGGCGATGCGGCCAAGGGAGTCGCGGCGATAAGTGACGAGCGTCTTCCCATCCCGCTGGACGCCGGTGACCCGGCCATTCCCATCGTAAAGCAGCGTCGTCTTCGAGCCGTCGGGCGCGGTGCGGACGGCGATGCGGCCCTGGGCGTCGTATGCCGTCTTCTCCACCGCGCCGTTGCGGGCCACGGCGACGACGCGGCCGAGGGCGTCGTAGTCGAAGGTGGATTTGCCGCCGGCGGCATCGGTGACGGAGGCCAGCTCGCCGCGCGGGGTGTAGGTGAGGCGGGTGACGCGCCCCCCGGCATCCTTCGAGGCGAGCAGGCGGCCCGCGGCATCGTAGGCGTATTCCGCGATCACGACGTTCGCCCTGCGGGTGCCGCGGCGCACCCGGATCGGCTTCGGCTCCCAGCGCGTGCGGGGACCGGGGGCGTAATCGAAAAAGGTGCTGAGGCCGTTCTCGTCGATGATTTCCTTCAGCGCGCCGGTTTTGCGGTCGTAGCGATACTCGGCGACGATGCGCTTGTCCTCCTCGACGCGCCGCAGCCTGCCATCGTAGCTCTTGCCGGGGGCGCGGTAGTAGATGGTGCGGCGATTCGCCGCGCCGGCGCCCCCGGTCGCGAGCACGCCGCGGCCGGCCTGGTAGCTCCCGCTCGTCTTGCTGCCATCGCTCCGGCGGGTCAGCTCAATCGATCCCGGGGCGGGATAGGCGTAGGCGTAGTCGCGATCCGCGGCCAGCCGGTAGCTCGCGCAATCCCGATGCCGGGCCGGGCTTTCCTCCTTCGGATCCCCGGGCGGGGCGTATTCGATCCGGAACTCCGCGACATCCATCGCGCCGGCCCGATTGATGGCGGAGGCCGCCAACGCGCCGATCTTCGGATCGTAGCGAAATTGCATGGGCCACCCCAGCTGCTGCAGCCAGCCGGCGAGGCGGTCCGTCGCGCCGTCCTTCCGATACTCGAAGCGATGGAGATTGCCATCCACCTGGAGCTGGGCGACCCGCCGCCCGCCCTCGGCATAGCCGAAGCGGCAAAGGACCTGAACCGCCCCCGAGGCGGAATCGCGAAGCTGGACATAGCTCAACTGGTCGCCCGCCCGCACGAAATCGAGGACGCGCCCGGTCGGCGAAGTCGCGGCGCTCAGCCGGCCTCGGGCATAGACGAACTGCCAGCCTTCCTCGTTGGAAACGGTCTGCCTGCCGCCGGCGACCTTCGCGTGCCACTCGCCATTCGACGTGCGGAAATCCGCCGGGTGCTTCGGGTCGGCCTGCAAGGGAACCACGCCGCCATTTGGCATGATCCAGACGAACACCCCCGCCGCCCGCGGGATCAGCGCGCTCTCGAGCTGCGGACAAAACCATTGGGCGCCAAAAAGCCCGACCTGATCTCTCGAATTCAGGTAAATCAGTTGCAGCGAAAATGAGAATTCCGGAGAAGCCTGGATCGCTCCCAGAGAGTAACCCACCGTCCAACCGCCCTCGTAAAGGGCATTGCCCGCCTGCGGCGGCGCGAATTCCCAGGAAACACCGGCCTGAGCGGTCGCCATGCAGATGCAGGCCAGGCAGCAAAGCGATCCCCTGCGGAGAAAAAGGGGGAACTTTTTCGGCGCGAACGTCTCCCAGAACCCTCTGGAACGCTGCATATGGCACGCAGAAGTAGGAACTGCGTCCGGCTATGTCAAATAAGTTTCGTCACCGAATTTCTCATACAGATAAAATCAGTCGGCTTGTGACAAAAACGTTTCACACCCTCCTATTTCCCTACCGGCGGAAACCACTGGTAGAGCATGAAGTAAACGAGCACGCCGGTAATCGAGACGTAGAGCCAGAGGGGGAGGGTCCAGCGGGCGATGCGTCTGTGCCGGTCGTAGCGGGCTCGCAGCGCGGGGATGACCGTAAGGATGATCATTGGCACGATCACGACCGCCAGAATGAGGTGGCTCGTGAGCAGCGGGAAGTAGATGGCACTCGGCCAGCCCGGGTGGGTGAACTTCGTCACGTGGCCCTGTTTCAACCAGTGGTAGATGAGATAGCTCGTGAGGAACGCCGTCGAGGTCGCCAGCGCCGAGACCATGCAGGCGATGTGGGCCAGCTTCCGCTCGCGCTTGATGAACCGCCAGCCGCCGAGAATGAAGACGGTGCTGAGGCTGTTGAGCGTGGCGTTGAGCGCGGGCAGGTCGGAGACGGTCATGCGGAGGATGTGAGAAACGTTGGCCGCTCGTGTGGTGTCACGCAAGTTCCTTACATCAATGGGTAGGGCGGTTTCGCCGAAACCGCCGTCGACGGACGGCTCGGCGAGCCGTCCCTACCATCCCGAACGTAGATTTTCGTGCGGATTGCCATTTGATTGCTGCAAGGAACTTCTGTGACAGGCCGCTAGGAACCCGACTCCCGCTGCAGCGCGTCGATATCCTGCAGCAGTTTCGGAAGCAGCTCGGGGTCGTTGAGGTCGCGGTAGGCGCGGATGTTGCCGGCGGCATCCACGACGACGAATTTCTGCGAATGGATGGGCGCGCCCTCGCCGTTCTTCGCGAGCGGCAGGAGCATGCCCTTCGTGATGAATTTCTCCACCGCGGCCGGCTCGCCGGTGAGGAAGAGCCAGCGGGCGGGGTCCGCGCCGTAGCGTTCGCCGTATTTTGCGAGGACACCGGGTTTGTCGAACTCCGGATCGACCGTCACGCTCACCAGTCGCACGCCGTCGCCGGCATTCGAGAGCGCTCGCTGGAGTTCGCTCATGCGCTCGGTCATCACCGGGCACGGACCGGGGCACCGGGTGAAAATGAAGTCGGCGATCCAGACTTTGCCGGCCAGGCCGGCCCGCGTGACGGGCGCTCCGGCCTGCGAGGTGAAGGCGAAGTCCGGGGTCGCGGCGAGCACGGGCAGCGGCGGGAGCGCGGGGCGGCGGATGGATTTGAGGTGCGACCAGCCGAGAGCCAGCACCGCCGCGGCGGCGGCGAACGCGATGGCCCAGCCGAGGCGGGGAATGCGGGACGGCGGCGACATGGCGGCGGACATCAGGCCCGGCGCGTGGCGACGAGCAAAGCCAGCAGCAGCGGGAGGTAGATGATCGACGCGAAGAACAGGCTGCGCGCCGCCTCGCGCGTGCGATGCCGCCCGAAATGCAACGCCAGCCCGCAAAAAGCCGCGCCGAGCAGCAGGGCGCCGAAGAAATAGAACATCGAATTCAGCCCGATGAATGCCGGCCCGACGCTCACGACGACGAGGCAAAGCGAGTAGAGGATCATTTGCCGCGCGGTGGCCCGGCCATCGGGATCGCGGCCGGTGAGAAAGATGAAGCCGGCGCCGGCGTATTCGTCGCGATACATCCACGCGATGGCGAGGAAGTGCGGCATTTGCCAGAACCAGAGGATCGCAAAGAGCACCCAGCCGGGAAGGCTGGCATCGCCCGTCGCGGCGATCCATCCGATGAGCGGCGGCAGCGCGCCGGGGATGGCGCCGACGAGGGTATTGATCGCGCTGATGCGTTTGAGCGGCGTGTAAACAAGGACGTAAATGACGATCGTCGCGGCGGCGAGCGAGGCGCTGAGGGAATTCACGAGCGCAAGGCACGCCACGCCGAAGCCCGAGAAGAACACGCCAAAGAGCAGGGCGTCGCCCGGGTGCATGCGGCCGGCGGGCAGCGGGCGGGTGCGCGTGCGGCGCATGAGCGCATCGGTGTCGCGCTCCCACCATTGGTTGAGGGCGGCGGCGCCTCCCGCGCTGAGCGCGGTGCCGACGAGGGTGGCGGTGAGCGCGATCCACGAGATCGCCGCGCTTCCCTGACCCAGCAAATAGCCGACAAGCGTCGTCGCGAGCACGAGCATCGAGAGGCGCGCCTTCACGAGCTCGGCCAGGTCGGCGAGCAGGGACCGGGGCTCGGCGGCGGTGGTGGTGGTTGCGGCGGACTTCATTGCGGCGTTCAAGCGGACAGGCGGGAATAGCCGCCCCCGGCGGGGAATTCGAGCGTTTCCTCGCGCAGTCCCACCTGCATCACGAAAAGGCGGAAGGCGAGCCGCGCCGACACGAAGAGCGTGAGCGCGCCGAGCGCCATATGCGCGGTCGCGACGTCGGCGGGCTTGTCATACCAGATCGTGCAGATGCCAAGCGCGATCTGGACGACGAGCATCGCGACGAGCAGCCACGCCGTGCGACGCACGCCGACGATCGCGTCGCGGGCGCGCCACGCGAGCGCGAGAGCGAGCAGAAAAATCGCGCCGGCGACCGCGCGGTGCGCCATTTGCAGCCAGATCAGGCCGGCGGTCGTGGGGGCCTCTCCGGCGGCCTGGCGCGCGGCATTGATTGCGGCAAGGGCCGCGGGGCTCGTGTCGGGCAGCACCCGCCCGTAGGCGGCGGGAAAGTCGTGGATCGAGAGGCCGGCGTGCGCGTGGCGCATCGTGGCGGCGATGCCGAGCTGGGCAAAGACGATCACGGCAAGCGCGAGCGCGAGCCAGCGCAGGCTGGCCACACGGCGGGCCGGAGCCCAACCGCCCGCGACGAATCCCGGGCTGGTGGCCGCGGCGATCACGCCGAGCAGGACGAAGAGCAACTGCGCGAGCACGCCGTGAAGAATGCCTATCTGGTCCTCGTTGAGCACGACGCGCAGACCGCCGAGCACGCCCTGCAGGCAGACGGAACCGAGCGCGCAATAGCCGAGCATCTTCACCCACCGGCGCGGCTCGGCAAGCGCGAGCCCCGCCGCCAGGGCGATGAGCAGCAGGCCGACGCTGGAGGCGAGCAGGCGGTGCGAGTGTTCGTAGAAGATCGGGCCGACCCAGCGCGAGACGGGGAACAGAAACATGTTGTAGCCGAAGGTCGTCGGCCAGTCGGGCACGGACATGCCGGCATTCTTCGAGGTGACGAGGCCGCCGCTGGCGAGCACGAAAAACGTATAGACCGCCGTGCATGCAGCGAGGATGTGGAGCAGGCGGCGGTTGAGCGGCAGGTCGTGCATTGGCGGCATATTCTTTTGCACCCGATTGACTCCGTGCGCAAACTCAACGTGTCCGCTCCGCCTCGGCGATCAATTGCGCATAGGTCTCCGACGGCCTGTCGCCGAGCTGATCCTCGACGAGCCGGTCGGCGCCGTGCGCGTAGTCCAGCGTGAAGAGGCCGAATCGCGGCGTGAACGAGCCCCACTCGTAATTGTCCGTGAGCGACCAGTGCATGTAGCCGAGCAGCGGGCAGCCCTCGCGCCGCAGCCGCGCGACCTCGGCGAGGTGGACGCGAAGGAACTCGCTGCGGGTGCGCCGATCCCGTCGGTGCCCGACGCCGGTGTTGTTGATCCGCCTGCGCAGCGCCATGCCGTTTTCCGCGATGAGGACGGGCCGCGCATATTCCCGCGCGTAGTAGCCGCAAAAAAAATGCATCCCCTCGGGCAGCAGCCGCCAGTCCCACCACTTGCTGGTCAGCCCGGCCATGAGCCACGCGTGAAGGCTTCGGGTCGGGAATTCGAGGTCGCGGAACGAGGGCGGGCGAAACATGTGGCCCGCGAACGGGTCGTAGTAGTCGAGGCCGAGGTAATCGAACACCCGCGCCCGCGGCGAGGCGGCGAGTTCGCGCAGCAAGAAGGCGAAACTCTCCGTCGTGAAAGCGCGCCGCCCGATGCGGTCGATCAGCCGGTGAAACAGCCGCCCGAGCCAGACGAACGGGCCGCCACGGAAGGGCAGCCGCGCGCCACGCAGCGCCCGGCCGAATGCCTCCGCGCCCGCCGCGAAGATCGGCTCGAGGCGCTGCTCCGGCCGCCAGCCGCGTTCGCGGAGCGACAGCAAATCGTAGATCGCCCGCTCGCTCCAGTAGGTGTCGCTGCAAAAGGTGTTCGTCGTCACGAGCGGCGCGCCCCAGCCACGCGCGGCGTGCAGATCGTGGATCGCATTGTAGGCGCGCACGTGGGCGGCGAGCAGGCGGTTGAGCGCCGCGATGCCGGCCTGCGGCCCGCGCCGTTTGCCCGGGAAGCCGGGCAGGAGATACGTGTTTTGCACGAGGATGTTCGGCTCGTTGAGCGTGACGTAATAACGAATCGGCGCGGCGGCGTGCGTCGCGACGAGGCGGGAATTGATGCGCTCGACGGCGGTGCGCACGTAGGCATCGAAGGCATCGACCGTGCGGTCCGCAAGCCAGGCGTCCAGGCCCAGCCAGGCCGGATGGGTGAAGTGCTGGAGCGTGACGACCGGCTCGAGCCCGGCGGCTCGGCAGGCGGCGATGCGGTCGGCGTAGGCGTCCAGCGCGGCGAAATCAAACGGCGGCGGCGCGGCCAGTTCGCCGGTCGAAGTCGAGGGCTGCACGCGCGGCCATTCGATCCCGAGGCGGAAGGCGTTGCAGCCCATTGCCCGGGCGCGCGCGAAATCCCCGGCGTAGCGCGTCCAGAATTCCGCCGCTCCCCCGGTGCGTTGCGCGTGGCCGCCGCGTTCGGCCGCGGACCAATTGTTCTGGGGCTGGCCGTCGCCATTGAAGCCGCCCTCGCTTTGGTAGCCGGAGGTCGATACGCCCCACAAAAATTGCCCGCTCATCTGCCGGGGGATCGTAGCAGAGAGGGCAAATGCTCTCGAAAAAGAGTCCCGCCCCCGCCGCCTCCGGCGCGGCTATGCCGGCTCCGGTCCCAGGATCACCTTTGGCGGGCAAGGTTTCCGACCGTTGAACGCAGCCCTATAAAACGTCGGAAAATGCGGAGCGAGCAGGGTGAATTTGATTCGATGGGTCTGGATGACGTCGCCGTGCAGGCCGGGATCGATGCGGTAGTGCACGGCAATCCTCACGACGTTTTTCTTCACCCGCGTGCCCACGAGCGCAAAATGGTAGCCGGTGGTCGGGACCGTCACAAAAAGGGTGTAGTTCAAAAAATCCGAAAGGGGCGCAGGCTCCTGAACGCATCGCGTGGGAAATACCCCCGCCAGCGCCGGCGGCGCCAGGCATGCGGCGAGAAACAGAATCGGCGCAATCAATCGCATGGAATCAAGGCCGCCGGAGATAGGGGACCGCATGCGCGGAGTTTCTGAACCAGGATGGCGTCTCGTGCAATTGCTTTCCCGGGCGGCCGAGTCGTCATGATCGGACTCGACGCGCATTTCGCCGGTCGAACGGAATTGCCGCCCGTTCAAGGATTCCGATTCACGATCGTCCTACCGGGATCGTCCTTCACCCGGCGGAGGCGCGCCGTCACCGACATCCATGGTCATTTGCAGCCGCCTCGTTCCCTCCTCGCAGCCTCCATGCGCAAGCTCCTCATCCACCTCAACTCTCTCCTCAAATATCTCCCTCTCCAACAACCCTAAACAAGACAGTTGCTACCCCTCGGTGATCGCCTCGCGGAATTTCTTTTCGTCCCGGCGCGAGATGCGGCGGGGTTCGGGCTGGAGTTCGTAGAGGACGGTGTCGGCGATCACGCGGGCGGCGTCGGGGCGGCCCAGGCGGCGGGCGTTGGCCGACATGGCGGCGAGGCGCTCGGGATCGCCGAGAAGCATGCCGAGCTTGTGCGCGAGGACGGTGACCTCGGTGCATTTGATGGCGGCGCCGTTTTCGAGGAGCATGTCGGCGTTGCGTTCCTCCTGCCCGCCGATGGGATCGAGAATGACCATGGGCAGCCCGCTCGCAAGCGCCTCCGCGGTGGTGAGGCCGCCGGGTTTCGTGAGGATGAGCGTGGCCGCGCCCATGAGGTCGCGCATTTCCGCCGTGTAGCCGATCACGCGGAAACGGTCGGCGTCGTCCGCCACCAGCTCGGTGACCTTCGCGTGGAGATCTTCATTCTTTCCGCAGATGACGAGCGCCTGGAACGGGAGGTCGAGGCCGCGCAGGCGCTTCACGACAGCGGCGGCGGGGCTGAGGCCGAGCGTGCCGCCGGAAATGAGGAGGAGCGGCCGGGCGGGATCGAGGCCGTGGCGGGCGAGCACCGCCTCGCGGTCCACGGGCTGCTCGAAGGCGGGATCGACGGGGATGCCACTCACCGTGATGCGGTCGCCGGGCAGTCCGAGGGCCTCCATGTGAATCTTATCCTCGTCCTGCGCCACGAAGTAATGATGGAACGCGCGGGCAAGCCACATGGCGTGAAAATGATAATCGGTGACGACGATGCTGAGCTTCGTTTCGAGCTGCTTGCGGCGCAGGAGATGCGCGATGACGCCTGCGGGCATGAAGTGAGTGCAGACGATGTGATCGGGCTGAAAGTCGCGGATGAGGTTCACGAGCGGCAGGGCCTGCGGGAGGTCGATGAGCAGGCGCACGCGGTCGGTCGCCCAGGGGTCGTCGCTCGTTTCATACCACCAGCCGAGGAAGTTCGGCGTGATCTCGGAGAGGCGCTTGTAGAGGCCGGAGTAGAATTGCTTGTGGAGCGGGTTCGTGTGGTCGAGCGAATCGTCGGAAAAGACCTCGCCGACAAGCGGGTGGGCGCGGAAGGCCTTCTCAAGGGCATCGGCGGCCTTCATGTGGCCGGAACCGACCGAGGCCGAGAGAACCATGATGCGTTTGCTTTGCATACGACCGTGCGCAGGAAGGTGCCCCGTTCCCCGGCGATGGGCGAGCGGAAAACCTGCGCCGCCCGCCGTCTGGGTGGACCTGCCTATTGTGAACTCCCGCCGCCCGCCGCACGGTGCCCCCGCTTCCTGCAAGCTCGTTCGGGCCGGGGGCGCCGCGCGTCCGAACGGCCGCCGGAGTTGTTGAATCAAGGAACCACGAACCTTCACTCATCAAAAACGCCATGCCCACGCACGCCATCGAGGGCCCCCCGAACGTCAGGAACACGATCCCGATCCATCGCGGCCGCCGCCAGCGGCTCAGCGTCGAGGAGATCATCCGCGACATCCAGCAAACCGCCGACCTGCCGCTCGAGCGGAGCGGGACGCTTCCCGCCGAGGCCTACACGAGCGACGCGTTCTTCGACTGGGAGGCCGAGAATATTTTGCGCAAAGACTGGCTGTGCGTCGCGCACGTTTCGCAGATTCCGAGGGCCGGCGACTTTTTCAAACTCGACCTGCTCGGCGAGCCGATCCTCGTCGTCCACGGCAAGGACGGCGTCATCCGCACGCTCTCGCGCATCTGCCCGCATCGCGCGATGGACATCATGCCGCCGGGATTCGGCGCGGAGGGCGCCGGCCCGGCCGAAGCGAAGGATGCGGACTGCGGGAACACGCGCATCCTCATGTGCCCGTATCATGCCTGGACATTCGAGCTCGACGGCGAGCTGAAAGGCGCGCCCGAGATGCACAAGGCGGAGGGATTCTGCCGCTCCGGGACGGCGCTGATGAATTTTCGCACCGAAGTCTGGAACGGTTTCGTGTTCGTGAACTTCGACGGCGGGGCCGAGCCGCTCGCGGAGCATTTTGCGGACATGACCGCCCGGACCGCACCGTGGGGCGACCTCGCGGACATGGAACTCCTCGTCGAGCGGACGTGGGACTGCGACTTCAACTGGAAGGTTCTCTTCGAGAACTTCAGCGAGTGCTACCACCACATCGGCGCCCATGCGAAGACGCTCCAGCCGCTCATGCCCGCGAAGGAATGCTGGACCGAGCAGGAAAACCCGGCGTTCATCCAGGAACATCTGCCGCTCAAGGAATCCGTCGTCGCGCAGCTCCGCGAGGCCATCGCCGGCGGCGTCGAGTTCCCGCTCATCGACACGCTCGATGCCGACCACGCCGCCGAGTGGGCGCTCTTCTGCGCTCCGCCGTGCTTCATGCTCTTCCCCGGGCCGAATCAGGTCGCATGGTATCGCATCGAGCCGTTGACCACCGACAAAAGCCGGCTCACGACGAGCCTGCTCGTGCCGAAAAGCTACCGCGACCTCCCCCAATACGAGGCCTGCCGCGCCACCGCCGAGAAAGCGCTCGTCGATTTCCATTCCGAGGACATGGACATCTGCGTCGCGGTCCAGCGCGGTTTTTACGGCAGCGGATTCCAGCGTGGGCGCATGAGCCATCTCGAAATGCCCATCTGGCTCATCCATCGCTACCTCGCCGCCCGCACGCGCGGCACGCGGCCCACGCTCGACCGGCCCGCTGCCGCCAGCCAGAACGGACGGATCGGCGCCGTGCCCGCCTGCTGACCATGAGCGCCGCGATCCTCGGGCCGCGCGATTCCCGCACGCCGCCGTCCGCGCGCATCGCGTGGACGCCGGGACGCGTGTGGAACGACGGCGCCCGCCGACCGGCGATGATCGATCTGCCGATGGGAATCTACCGGATGGGCGAGCACCCGGATGACAAATTCGCAAACGACACCGAGCGCCCCGCACATCAGGTCGATATCGGCTACCCGCTCGCCCTTGGCCGCTTCCCGGTGACGGTGGCGGAGTTTGCGGAGTTCCGCGGGACGGGCCATTCAGCGGAAGCCGCCGACCTCCCCGTCGCGGGCGCGAACTGGGACGACGCGACCGCGTATTGCGCATGGCTGCGCGGGACAACTGGTCGCGCCTACCGGCTGCCATCGGAATCGGAATGGGAATACGCCGCCGCGGCCGGGAGCCGCCACCCGTTTCCGAACGGCGATGTGATCACGCCGGCCGACGCGAATTTTTACTACGACGAACAGGGCAACCGGATCGGACTCGGCCGCCTCACGCCCGTCGGATCCTACGCGCCGAATGCCTTCGGCCTTTGCGACATGATCGGCAACGTCTGTGAGTGGGTTGCGGATGCATGGCATCCCACGCTCCGCCAGGCTCCCGCCGAGGGCGAGAGCTGGGCCGACGCCACCGACCTGCGCGTCCTGCGCGGCGGCGCATGGGACTACCTGCCGCGCCTGCTCCGGATCAGTTGGCGGGACTATCTGCCCAGGGCCACCCGGCGCGACAATGTCGGCTTCCGCGTCGCCTGCGACCTGTTGGAACGCTGAATCGCGGCCCGTTCGAGTGCGGCAATAGGCCGGCCTTCCCAAAGTCCTCGCGCCCCGTCCCTCCTGCCTCATGAGCCGGGAAAGCCGGGTCCCCGATGGCATGCCGCCTGCTTGTGTCGTATTACGAACGGAACAACTCGTAATACTGGCAAAATCCCGCACAAGCATTCATATGAAAGTCCCAACGCACCTTCTGCAATCCATCCGCTGTCTCGGCATCGCCGGCGCGATCTTCGCCGCCACCGCCCAAATTCACGCCGACCCGCTTAAAATCGGCTACAGCGACTGGCCCGGCTACACCGTGCTCGAAGTCGCCAAGCAAAAAGGCTGGTTCAAGGACGCCGGGCTCGACGTGGAGCTCGACTGGTTCGACTACGGTCCGTCGCTCGACGCCTTCTCGAGCGGGAAGATCGATGCCGTGGCCTGCGTGCCGACCGACGCGCTTGTGATCGGCGCAAGCGGAACGAAGAGCAAGGCCATCGCGATTACGGATTACAGCGACGGCAACGACCGCGTCATCGGCGTGCCGGGGATCAATTCGATCAAGGATCTGAAGGGTAAGAAAGTCGGCGTCGAGGTCGGTCTCGTCGATCACCTGCTCCTACTCCAGGCGCTCAAGGACAATGGCATGACGCAATCCGACATCACGCTGGTGAACACGCCGACGAACAACACGCCGCAGGTGCTCGGATCGGGCGCGGTCTCCGCCGTCTGCGCATGGTATCCGATTTCCGGCCAGGCGCTCACCCAAGTGCCGGGATCGAAGCCGCTCTACACCAGCGCCAGCGCGCCGGGGCTGATCTACGACGTCATCATCGTGAATCCTTCGAGCCTCGCCGCGCACAAGGAGGACTGGGCGAAGATCGCCGGGATTTTCTACAAGGCCGTGGATTACTTGAAAGATCCAAAGACCCACGATGAAGCGGTAAAGATCATGGCGGCGAAGGTCGGCGCGAACCCCGCCGATTACGCGAAGAATCTGCCCGGCACCCACTTCCTGACGCTCGCCGAGGCGAAGAAGGCGATCAAGAAAGGCCCCGGCCTGGACTCGCTCTATGGTTCGATGGTCGTCGGCGATGCCTTCAATGTGGAAAACAAGGTGTATAAGGAGAGCCAGAACGTGCCTTCCTACATCGCCCCGAGCATCGTCCAGGGCTTGAAGTAGGAAGCGCGCCGCGAGCCATGGCCGCACATCGCGACTGGCTGGGATTGAAAATGGAGCTGCCGCCCCGCCGGCGGCTCCAGCTCACCATTCTCTCGTTCGTCCTGCCGCTCGCGCTGTGGTCGGCGATCAGCTACGTCCCGTTTTTGTGGCATCCGCTCGTCCACATCACCGACCCGGGTGACTCGGAATATTTCAGCGCCGACATGGATGTGCCGCGGGCCGATTTCCTGAGTCAAAATCGGGAACTCGCCGCCGCGGGCCAGAAACCCGCCGCGGGGTATCGAGTGAACCCCGTTTATCTCCCGGCGCCGCATGCCGTGGTGCGGGCCTTCTACACGGCATTTACGACGCCCCCCCGCCTCCCGAATGAGCCGTGGCTGCACGAAAGCCTCGCCCACAGCATCCGCACCATCACGCTCGGGTTCCTGTTTTCGTCGATCATCGGCGTGCCGCTGGGCATTCTTTGCGGCACCTACCGATTCTTCGCGCGGCTCACCGAACCGTTCGTCGAATTTTTCCGTTACCTGCCCGCGCCGGCGTTCGGCGCCCTGTGCGTGGCCATCCTCGGCATCGATGACGGACCGAAAATCGCCATCATCATCATCGGGACCTTTTTCCAGCAGGTGCTCGTGATCTCGAACACCGTGCGCAAGGTCGATCCCGCCCTCATCGAGGCCGCGCAGACGCTCGGCTCGCGCGGCTGGCGGCTCGTGCGCCGCGTCATCATTCCCGCATCGATCACAGACATCTACACCGACATGCGCATCCTGCTCGGCTGGGCGTGGACCTACCTCATCGTCGCCGAGGTCGTCGGCACCATGTCGGGCATCACCTACTTCATCAACCAGCAGGCCCGCTACCGCAATTTCGACAACGTCTATGCCGCGATTATGATGATCGGCATCATCGGCCTCACCACCGATTTCTTCCTCGCGTGGCTTGGCACGAAACTCTTCCCGTGGAAGCGCCGCCGGGTCGCCGGCACCGCGAAAATCACGCCGTGGCTCAAATTCTTTCCGTCGAAGGCCGCCCCCAAGTCCTCGCCAATCCCGGCCGCCTGACCCGGATGATCGCGCCCGCCATCGACCTGCCCGACTACCGCCAGCTTGCGCCCGAGGTGGCGGCGCGCTTCGAGCGCATCCGGAAGAGGCCCGTGATCCTGAAGGTGCATGAACTCGAGAAAACCTTTGGCGAAGGCCCGGAGCGCCACGTCGTTTTCGACCACGTTTCGCTCGATATCCACCGGCGCGAATTCCTCACGGTGATCGGCCCTTCCGGTTGCGGAAAATCCACGCTCGTCCGGATCGTCGCCGGTCTCGAGGAAGCCACTTCGGGGGAGGTCTTTCTCGACGAACACGCGGTCTCCGCGCCGGGCCCGGACCGCGGAATGGTTTTCCAGGGCTACACGCTCTTCCCGTGGCTCACCGTCAAACGAAACGTCATGTTCGGCCTGGAAATGCGCGGGAAATCCACCGCCAGCGCGCAGAGCGAGGCCCGCTCGTGGATCGACATGGTCGGCCTCGCAAAGTTTGAGAATTCCTATCCGCACGAGTTGTCCGGCGGAATGAAGCAGCGCGTCGCCATCGCCCGCGCGCTCGCGAACGAACCCCGGATCCTGCTCATGGACGAGCCGTTTGGCGCGCTGGATTCGCTGACCCGCTGCAAGATGCAGAGCTATCTCCTCCAGATTTGGAAAAAGGTGGACGTGACGATCCTCTTCATCACGCACGATCTGGATGAAGCGATCTATCTCTCCGACCGCATTCTCGTGCTCGGCACGAACCCCGGCGGCGTGCGTGAGGTCATCGAGAACCCCGTGCCGCGACCCCGCTCCCCGGACCAGGCGATCTCGCCCGAGTATCTCGCGCTCAAGACGCGCCTCGACGAGCTCATCCACGGCACCGCCGAGGAAACCGAGGAGGAAAAACTCCCCATGGCCCGCATGACCCTCGCCGGCGACGACGTCGAGTAAATCTCCGCTTTCCATGCAAACCGACACCGCGTTTCAATCCCTCCAGTCCGACCTCGCCGCCAAGGGCGTCAAATACTGCATCGGCGCCTATGTGGACCTCCACGGCGTGCCGAAGGGCAAGGTCGTCCCCCTCTCGCACCTTGCGCATTTCGCCAGCGGCAGCGAACTCTACACCGGCTATGCGCTCGACGGGCTCGGCCAGAGCCCGAATGACGACGAGATCAGCTCCGTGCCGGATCTCGACCGCGGCTTTCAACTGCCGTGGAATTCCGAAGTCGCCTGGTTCCCCGCCGACAACGCCTTCCACGGCGAACCCTACGAGATCAACACCCGCGTCGCGTTGAAGAAGCAGCTCGCCCAGGCCGCAAAGATGGGCTTCGGCTTCCATCTCGGCATCGAGTGCGAAGTCTTCGTCGTGCGCCAGACGCCGGATGGCCGGCTCGAAATCCCCAACCCCGACGACAACCTCGTCAAGGCGTGCTACGACGTGAAACGCTTCATGGATCGCTACGGCTGGCTCGACAAAATGGCCACCGCGATCGACGGGCTCGGCTGGGAACTCTATTCGTTCGACCACGAGGACGCGCACTCGCAATTCGAGTT
>JAQTOP010000003.1 GCA_028713285.1 Terrimicrobiaceae bacterium | reverse complement strand
CCAGTTCGGGACGTCGCCGAGGCCCGGAAAGCTGTCAAAATCCTTGACCAGCGTTTTGCCGCGGAGGTTTGCGACAGGCTCGTAGCCGTCGAGCCAGATGTATTCCAGTTTATACTTCGCCATATTGATTGGTTGCAGTGTCGGTTTTTATGCGGGCCGCGCCGGGCAGCCCTGGGTGGTGGTGGTTGTTGCCCCTTCGTGTCCCTTTCGGCGCACATTTTCGGTAGCGAGGCTCAGGAAGCAGGTTTGGTGCCATCGATGCCACCGGAATGTGCGAAATTTGTTGAGTCGCAGGCATCGGCAATCACCCGCCATTCCAGGTGGCAATGGCTGAGGGTCCGGGCTTGCGCGGACGGCAGCCTCGCGCGACTCTGATGCTGCATGCAGCAGGTGAAAGACACGCTCCGGGCGACCGTGCGCATTGGTTACGACGGAAGGGTGCAGAAGACGTTTCGCGGTCCGAAGGCTCAGGAACGCTTTGCCAATGAGGTGAAGGTGCTGCGTTATCTCGAAGAGCGGAATTGCCCCTTCGTGCCTCGGTTGCTCGAGGCCGATCCCGAGAAGCTGCGGATCGTCACGACGAATTGCGGCTCGCGGGTGGATCATCTCGACGAGGAACGCCGTAAGGAGCTCTATGCGGAGCTCGAGGAATACGGAGTGCGCCACGAGGATGCCGAGGTCCGCAACGTGACCTATCGTCAGTCCGACGGGCGCTTCTGCTTGATAGATTTCGAGTTTGCCAGCATCCTCGACGAATTGCCCGATGATGGAGCCGCCCCCCAGCGTCACGACCCGCCTGCAGTGGTTCGGATGGACGGACCGTGGGCGGGTGCGGGCGAATAACGAAGACGCGTTCCTTTGCCTGCAATTCGATGCGCAGGAGGTGCGCCATCTGGGGCGCATCGGCGAAGCATCGACCGGCCGGGAGGACTTTGTTTTCGCCGTGAGCGACGGAATGGGCGGAGCACTCGCCGGGGAATTCGCCAGCAGGGTGGCCGTCGAAAAGATCACACGCCGCCTGCCGCCGGCTTTCCGGCAGGCCGCCGTCGGGCTCGATGCGGGTTTCGGCGATGTGCTTGCCGAATTGTTCCACGACATTCATCGCGCGCTCAGCTTTCTGGGGGCCAGCGACGAGGAATGCTCGGGAATGGGCGCGACGTTGAGCCTGTGCTGGTTCACGCCGGGCTGGATGTATCACGCGCACATCGGCGACAGCCGCATTTATTACCTCCCGGCGATCGGCGGCATCAAGCAGCTCACCCACGACGACACACACGTCGGCTGGCTCTACCGCAACGCGAAGATCAGCGAGCGTGAGGCCCGTCACCACCCCGCCAAAAATTCGCTCCAGCGCGCACTTGGGGCAGGGCACCAATTCGTCGATCCGCAGCTTGGGGCCGTGGCTTGCGAGCCGGGAGATTGCTTCCTGCTTTGCACCGACGGGCTGGTGGATGGCCTTTACGACGCGCAATGCGAGGAATTCCTGCGCGATCCGGCGCATATCTCGCTGGATGAAAATCCCGCCCGGCGGCTTGTCATGGCGGCTCTGGAGCGGTCCGGGCGCGACAACACGACGGCGCTCGTCGTAGAGATCGCTTGATCCGCGCATCCTCCGGCCGGGTGAAGAATGCGAAAATATTTCTTTACGGACGGGAAATCGAATGCCATGTTTTCCGGCTCTCGCGAAGAACCAAAAAAATCTTTCGCCGTTGGTCCCTGGGTGGATGTCCTCGACATACCGCCGTTCGCGTCAGGGGGAACCCGGTGAAATCAAATATCCAGTGAAGCCGGCTCGTCCAGGGCCGACGTTTACAATCCCAAATCATGCCAGTTCGTCTCGGTCGTTTTGAAATGCCGAAGTCCCTTTTGCGGGACGAGGCCACCCTCACGGAAACCTACGGAAAATTTGTCGCGGAGCCATTCGATGCCGGTTACGGGCACACCATCGGCAATTCCCTGCGCCGCGTGCTCCTCTCCTCGCTCGAAGGCGCGGCGATCACCTCGGTGAAGATCGAGGGCGCACCTCACGAGTTCACCAGTCTCCCCGGCGTCGTCGAGGACGTGGTGGACATCATCCTCAATCTCAAAAAAATCAAGTTCAAGGCCCACGAGAGCGGCGACATTCGCAATCTCACGCTTTCCGTAAACCGGGAAGGAGCGATCACCGCCGGCGACATCGCGGCGAGCAATCAGGTCGCGGTGCTCAACCCCGAGCAGCACATCTGCACGCTGGACAAAAAGCAAAAGTTCGAAGCCGAGTTCGAGGTGCGCGTGGGCCGCGGCTTTGCGACCGGGGACGAGAACAAGCGCGGCGAAATGCCGATCGGCGTGATTGCCATCGACTCGATCTTTTCGCCCGTCACCCGCGTAAAATACGCAGTCGAAAACACCCGCGTCGGCCAGCGCACGGACTACGACAAGCTTATCATCGAGGTTTGGACCGATGGACGCATCACGCCCGACGACGCGCTGCTCCAGGCCTCCGCCATCCTGCGCAAACATTTCGACGTATTCGTGAATTACGACGACACGCAGGTCGAGTTCGACGAGACCCCGCAGGAGGTCAGCCAGGAGAACAGCCGCCTGAAGAAGCTCCTCAACATGAGCGTCAACGAGATCGAGCTGTCCGTCCGCGCGGCGAATTGCCTGAACAACGCGAACATCACCACCGTCGGCCAGCTCGCGCAGAAGTCCGAGGCGGAGATGCTCAAGTATCGCAACTTCGGCAAGAAGTCGCTCAACGAGATCAAGGACAAACTCACCCAGCTCGGCCTCGGCCTCGGCATGAAGTTTGAATCCGGCCTCATCGACCTGCCTGCCGAAATTCAGGCCTAAGTCCATCCCTTCATTCCATGAGACATCGTAAGAAAACCGTGAAACTCGGGCGCACCGCGTCGCACCGCGACGCGCTCCTCGCGAACCAGGTCGTGAGTTTGATCGTGCATCAGCGCATCAAGACCACGCTCGCCAAAGCCAAGGCCGTCCGCCCCTTCGCGGAAAGAATGCTCACCCTCGGGAAGCGCGGCGACCTCCATGCCCGCCGCCTCGCGGTCTCCTACCTCGGCCAGAAGGACGCCGTCAAAAAACTCTTCGAAGTGGTCGCGCCCCGCGCCGCCTCGCGAGCCGGCGGCTACACGCGCATCGTGAAGCTCGGGCCGCGCCAGAGCGACTCCGCGCCGATGGCCTACATCGAGTGGGTGGACTCGCCGATCGAGATCGAGGCGCCCGCGGTCGAGGAAAAAAAGCCCGCCGCGAAAAAGGCAGCTCCAAAAAAGGCCGCCGTTGCGGCTGAGAATGCGACCGAGGGGGTAAGGCCGGAAAAAAAGACCGCGAAGAAGAAGACCGACGAGGAATAGTCATTCCGTTGGCATCATCTGCGAATCCACCGGCGACTGGCGCGTCCCGCAAGGGAACCGCCCGCCGGTGCTTTGCTTTACGGGCTGCGCGCCTCGCGCAAGGGCGCTTCCACAGCCGACCATCGTTCCCTTGACGCCCCATTCGGCACTCAATACGTTCACCCTCCACATGTTCCGCGGTATTGGCACCCTGAGCGCACGGCGCGCGTTGATTTCGACGGCGATCCTCGCTCTGGCCGCAGGTTTTCCGAATACCGCCGGCGCGCAGGAGGGCCCTCAGCAGGACGCGCAAACGGCCGCCCGGGATGCGGCGCAGGACTACGCGAGTGCCACGCCGACCCCCACGCCGAAGCCCAAGCGCAATCCCCCGCAATCGGCCTCCGACGCCGCCGCGGCGACGGCGATGTATTCCGAAGCGCGCAGCGCCGATGAATCCGGCTCGGGCGGCGCGGCGATCGAGGGTTACCAGCACGCGCTCAAGAAATATCCGCTCGCCCCCGAGGCGGGGAATGCGCAATACCGCCTTGCGGAATTGCTCGAAGCGCAGGGCGACCTCTCCCGCGCCTTCAACGCCTATCAGGCGCTTCTGTCAAAATATCCCGACACGCCGAACTTCGAGCGCGCCGTCGCCGCGCAGGTCGCCATCGCAAATCAATATCTCCAGGGGCGCCCGCAGAAATTCCTCGGCATTCCCATTGGCAGCTCCGCCCGGCGCGCGCAGGAAATGTATGCCAACATCCTCGCGAATGCTCCCTTCAGCAAATATGCCCCGGTTGCCCAGTTCAATCTCGGCCTCGCCTACGAGAAGCAGAGCCAGCCCTTCGAGGCGATCAAGGCCTACCAGAAGGTTCTCGACACCTATCCGAACAGCGATGTTTGCGACGACGCGCTTTATCAGATCGGCTACGTCTATTTGCGAATCGGCTTTGCCCAGTATTCGCAGGACCTCTCCTCGCTCGTCCAGGCGCGCAACACCTTCGAGGATTTTCTCATCGAGTATCCGAACAGCGAAAAGGCTCCGCAGGCGCATGAAAATCTCGCGAAGCTCGGCGGGCAGGAGGCCGACGACATTTATCGCATCGCGCGATTTTACGAGTTCAGCCGCGATCTCAAGTCCTCGGTCATTTACTACAACGACGTGATCCGGCGCCAGCCGCAGAGCAAGGAGGCGGGCCTGTCGAAGTCCCGCATCGAGGAGCTGCGCAGTCAATACGGCGACGACGCCCTGCGCACGGGGCCCGAGAAGGCGGAGACCGGCGAGAAGGCCGCGCTCCGGCGCCGCCTCCAGGCCCAGGTCGAAACCTCCGCCCTCTCCGACTATGCCGGGCCGCCGAAACGCGACATCGTGCCCGACGAACTGCCCGCGAAGGAGCCGAAAATGCGCACTTCGGTGGACGACGTGAAGCCGCTCCCGGCCGTGGAACCCAGCCTGCCCACCCGATGAGAATTTCCGCCGTCCTGCTAGCCTGCATCGCGTTCGCCGCCCTCACCGGGTGCGGATACCGGCTCGGCGCGGCCAAGCCTGCGATCCTGCAAAACGTCACGAAGATCGCGATCCCGACCTTCAAGAACAAGACCTTCCAGCCGAATGTGGAGGTGCTCATGGCGGACACGACGATCAAGCAATTCCAGCAGGATGGCACCTATGAGATCGTTCCCGACGACCGCGCTGACGCCGTTCTCTACTGCACCCTGGAGGAAGTGGACCAGACCCAGGCCCGCGCCGTTCTCTCGAACGTGCTCGCGACCAAGCAATTCAACCTCCGCCTGCGCGTTCAATACGAGTTGGTGGACCGCGTCACCGGCGCGAAGATCCTCGCCGGCAGCGTCACCACGAACGCCCCATTCTTCACGAATGGCGACCTCCAGGTTGACGAGCAGCAGGCCATCGTGACCGCCATCCAGAAGGTGGCGGTCGATATCTGCGGCGCGGTCAGCGAAGGCTTCTGATGATCTTGGACTTGCGGTTTCGCGTTTTGGATTGAGCCGTCCTTGCCAAATCCAAAGTCCGAAATCCAGAATCCAAAATGCTCTTCGTCGTCCCGACGCCCATCGGCAATCTTGGTGACCTCACGCTCCGGGCGCGCGAGGTGCTGGAGTCCGCCGATGTGATCGCCGCCGAGGACACGCGGCACTCGGGCATCCTGATGCAGCACCACGGCATCGGCAGGCCGCTGGTGAGCTTTCACGAACACAACGAGGCCATGCGAACCGCCGAGCTCCTCGAGCGGCTGCTTGCCGGAGCGACGGTCGCCCTCATCACCGACGCCGGCACGCCGTCGATTTCCGATCCCGGCGTGCGCCTCGTGCGGGCCTGCGCGGAAGCCGGGCTTGCCTACACCGTGCTGCCGGGACCGTGCGCGGTCATTACGGCGCTCGTCGGTTCCGGCCTCGACACGGACGCATTTTATTTCGGCGGATTTCTGCCCGTGAAGTCCGGCCAGCGGCAGGCGGAAATCGCCGCAGCCGTGTCCCGCAACGCCACCTCGATCTTCTACGAATCGCCGCACCGTCTGCTCAAATCGCTCGCGACACTCGCAGAAGCGGCGCCGGCGCGGCTCGTCTGCGTCGCCCGCGAACTCACGAAAAAGTTCGAGGAATATCGGCGTGGCCAGCCTGCGGCGCTCGTCGCGCACTACATGGCGCATCCGCCAAAGGGCGAAATCTGCCTGTTGGTCGAAGGCGCGGACGCCGCCGCCCGTCGCGCGAAGCTCGCCGCTCGGCAGGCTGCCCCGGCATAGGCGCGTCAACACGATGGCCATGCACCCCGACCCGCGCGACGGCGCCTCGGACGCGTTGCGCGGGCTCATCGAGCGGGTGACGTTTCACAACGAGGAGACCGGCTTCGCCGTCCTGCGTGTGAAGGTGCGCGGGCGCCGGGAGCTCGTGCCGATCGTGGGTTCAGTCGCTGCGGTGACCCCCGGCGAGTGGATCACGGCGGAGGGAAAATGGACGCGCGACCGCGAGCACGGGCCGCAATTTCGCGCAGACCATATCGAGACGCAGCCACCCGATTCGCGCGAGGGGATCGAGAAATACCTCGCGAGCGGGCTCATCCGTGGCATCGGGCCGGTCTATGCGAAGAAGCTCGTCGAGAGGTTTGGCGAGCAGGTGTTCGACATCATCGAAAATCAATCCGCGCGCCTGCAGGAGGTGGGTGGCATCGGTGCGGAGCGGCGGCGGGCGATCAAGCAGGCGTGGGCCGATCAGCGCGTGGTGCGCGAGATCATGGTGTTCCTCCACGCCCACGGGATCAGCGCCAGCCGCGCAGTGCGCATTTTCAAGACCTACGGCGCCGAGGCCATCGAACGCATTCGCACCGACCCGTATTGCCTCGCCCGCGACATTCACGGCATCGGGTTCCAATCCGCCGACCTCATCGCCGAGCGGCTCGGGCTCGCGGGTGACTCGCTCCTGCGCGTGCGCGCCGGGCTCGCGCACGTGCTCGCCGCCGCGACGGACGAGGGACATTGCGCGCTGCCGCGCGAAACGCTCGTGGAATCCGCCGCGAAGCTTCTCTCGGTCGAGAACGAGCGGGCGGAGGAGGTGCTGGTGGCGGAGATCGCGCGCGGCGGCCTCGAGACGGATCGGATCTACGGCGCGGAGTTGATCTTCGCTCCCGCGTTGCGCAAGGCGGAGATTCTCATCGCGGAGCGGATCGGCCGGCTCTCGGCGCGGGTTTCGGCGGGCTACCCGTCGATCGATGTCGAGCGGGCGCTCGCCTGGGTGCAGGAGAGAACGGGCAAGGTGCTTGCGGTCTCGCAGGCGGAGGCGCTTCGGCTCGCGCTCAATCGAAGCCTCGCCGTGATCACGGGCGGCCCGGGCGTCGGAAAGACGACGCTGCTCAACTCGGTGCTGAAAATCCTGCGGGCAAAAAATGTGCGCTGCATGCTGTGCGCCCCGACGGGCCGCGCGGCGAAGCGGCTCGCGGAATCGACCGGCCTCGAAGCGAAGACGATCCACCGCCTGCTCGAGCCGTCGCCCGGCGGGGGTTTCCGTCGCGACGAGAACACGCCGCTGGAGGGGGATTTGTTCGTGATGGACGAGGTCTCAATGGTCGATGTGCCGCTCATGGCGCGGTTTTTGCGGGCGATGCCGCGCGGCGGCAATCTGCTGCTCGTCGGCGATCCAGAGCAGTTGCCGAGCGTCGGGCCTGGCCTCGTGCTGCGCGATCTTATCGCCACCGCGCCGTGCGTGAAGCTCGACGTCGTCTTCCGGCAGGAGGGCGGCAGCTCCATCGTGACGAGCGCGCACGCTATCAATGCCGGCCATCTGCCGGAACTCGCGGCGGACGGGCGCGGCGATTTCTTTTTCATCGACCGCGAGACGCCGGAGGATGCGCTGGAGACGCTGCTGGAACTCGTAAGCACGCGCATCCCGGCGAAGTTCGGCCTCGATCCGCTGCGGGACATTCAGGTGCTGGCGCCGATGAATCGCGGCACGCTCGGCGTGCGCAATCTGAACGCCCGGCTGCAGGATGCGCTGAATCCCGCGCGCGGCGACGACATGGAAGTCGAGCGATTCGGCGTCACGTATCGTGCCGGCGACAAGGTCATCCAGACGCGCAACAACTATGACAAGGATGTCTTCAATGGCGACATCGGCCGCATCGAATGGGTGGATGCCGGGGAACGCGAGGTGCGCGTGCGTTTTGACGAACGGACGGTTGGCTACGATTTCGGCGAGCTGGATGAACTCGCCCCGGCCTTCGCGATCACAGTGCATAAGAGCCAGGGCTCGGAGTATCCGTGCGTCATCGTGCCCCTTGCGATGGAGCAATACGTCCTCCTCCAGCGCAACCTGCTCTACACGGCAGTGACGCGCGGGCGGCGGCTCGTCGTGCTTGTCGGTCAAAAGCGCGCCCTCGGGGCGGCGGTGAGAAATCAGACGGTCAAGGGCCGCTGCTCCGGCCTGCTCGAGCACCTGAAGGCGCTCGTGCGATGAGCTTCTCCGGCGGCAGCGGGCGCTACTGCTGGGTCTTGCGAACCTTCCAAAGGTAATCGCCCGCGTTCAATCGGTTGTATTCCTTTTCCTCGATGAAGCGCGAAGAGCCGTCGGCGAAGAGATAGGTGCAGCCCGTTCCGAAAAGGCGCGTATTGATGAGGACCTCGTTTCCTTCCACCGTGTCCATGTAAAAGTTTCCAGGTTCCTTTTGCGGGGCCATTAAAATGGTGTCGCTCGGTTTGTCCAGAGCGTTGATTCGAATCGATACGCTCTCATCCTGATAGGCCCCGACGTCATTGTAGCCGTTCATGATGTAGCTGGATTCGTTCCGGGCGTTTTGCAACGGGGTGGCGCCCTGCCTGTGCAGGAAATTGCGCGGGTCTCCCGGTTCGGCAAACACCTTGACGTCCGTCAAATACTCATGGAGCAGGATGGGCCATTTGTCGCCGGTCTGGACTCTTCGCGGCATCGCCATGTCGTTGTCGTTCGCGTAAAGTTGCACCCCGGCGCCGAGCTGCCGCAGGTTGTTGAGCGAGGCGCTTTCCCGGCCTCGCTTGAGCATATTCGGGACAAGGGCGAAAATGAGGCTGGCAAGGATGCCGATGATTGCCACCACGACGAGCAACTCGATCAGCGTAAAGGCGGTGCGATTCCGGGTCATAATCAAGGATTCTGCCGAGGGTTTGCTTGACGGGGATAAGTGGCGCACGGAACGTGGTTTGTCAACCTGCGGTGCGGTTCCAGACATCCGTTTTGCCGTCGCAGCCATCTTCCGATCCCGATGATCGATATCCATCCCAACTACTCCGCCGTCAAACAAGGTCTCATCGAGGTCAACGCCGCCGAGCAACTCAAGCTCGACAAGGACGGCCTCGACGTCATTCACGACATTTATCGTTACGCGAAACTGGGGTTCGCCGCGATCCCGGAGGGCGATTTCGATCGCATGAAGTGGTATGGCGTTTACCGGCAGAAGCCGAAGGACGGCGGCTACTTCATGATGCGCACAAAGGTGCCCGGCGGCAGGGTTGCGCCGGATCAGGCGCGGGTGCTCTCGCAGATCGCCGACGAATACGCCCACGGCCTTTGCGATATTACCACGCGCCAGACGATCCAGTTCCACTGGCTGCGCATCGAGGACATTCCGCCCATTTTCGACGCACTCGAGAGGGTGGGTATGACGACCAGCGGCGCGTGCGGCGACGACACGCGCAACGTCTGCGGGTGCCCCGTGAGCGGGCTCAATCCGCACGAAATTCTCGACGCCACGCCGCAACTCATCGAAATCAACCGCCACCTCACGAACAACCGCGATTTCTCGAACCTGCCGCGCAAGTATAAAATCTCGATCAGCGGCTGCCCCATCCATTGCACGCAGCCCGACATCAACTGCCTCGGCATGTTCGGCCTGGTCAATTCTCGCGGCGAGGCCGGTTACGGCGTGAAGGTGGGTGGGGGACTCTCTTCCGCGCCGCATCTCGCGCAGGTGATGCCGGTCTGGATCGCGCCCGGGCAAGCGTGGCCTGTGACGAAGGCGGTGAGCGAGGTTTTCCGCGACGAAGGCTATCGCGCGAAGCGCAACCGCGCGCGGTTCAAGTTCCTCGTGGCCGATTGGGGTGTCGAGCGCATCCTGGCCGAAGTGGAGACCAGGCTGGGCCATGCGCTCGAGCGGCATACGGATTTCGTTTTTCCGCGCGACCAGGAGAGCGACCACATGGGTATCCACATGCAGAAGGAGCCCGGCCTGCACTGGGTGGGCGTCTGCTTTTCCGGCGGGCGCCTGCGCAACGGCGTCCTCGCCACCGTCGGCGAGCTCGCCGCGAAGTATTGCGAACCGGGCAAGGCGTTCATCCGCTTCACCAACAAGCAGAACCTTGTGATTCCGAACGTGCCCGGGGAGAATCTCGCCGGGCTCAAGGCGGAGATGCTCGCGCAGGGCCTCGACTATGAACCGAGTAATTTCCGCAAGGGCTGCGTCTCCTGCACCGGCATCGAGTTTTGCAACCTTGCCGTCGCCGAGACGAAAAACCGCATGATCGACCTCGTGGATCAGCTCGAGTGGCGCAGCGGCTGGTATCAGGGCAAAATTCGTGTCCATTTCAGCGGCTGCCCATCGAGCTGCGGGCAGCATCAGATCGCCGACATCGGCTTTCGCGGCGCAAAGACAAAGGTCGATGGCAGAATGGTGGACGCCTACGACATGTTCGTTGGGGGCAGGCTCGGTGAAGGCCGGCGGTTCAACGAATTGCTTCGCGGCAAAATCCTCGCTGCGGATGCGGACATCGTCATCGACGCGCTGTTGCGCGCCTATTCCGAAAAGAAGCGGGGCGACGAATCCTTCAGCGAATACTGCGAGCGCACGCCGAAGGGCGAGCTGCTGGCCGCGCTGCCGGAGAAGTATCGCGCGGCGAAAATCTGAGCCTGGATATCGTCAAGCGCCGGTCAGTGACGATGACCTGTGCGGAAAAGGTGGAATCGGTGGGTATTGAAATGCCATGAGACTCGGGAGGGGGCCTCGAGTCAGCGCTCGAATTGGCCTCGGAAAAAGAATGGGGTGACCG
This sequence comes from Terrimicrobiaceae bacterium, assembly GCA_028713285.1. Classification (GTDB taxonomy): domain Bacteria; phylum Verrucomicrobiota; class Verrucomicrobiia; order Chthoniobacterales; family JAATET01; genus JAATET01. The sequence goes on along the minus strand of JAQTOP010000003.1, from coordinate 78,719 downwards.
ACGGGACTCGAAAACGTAGGTGTAACAGAGTAAATTCCGTAAAAAACGCCTTGCAGGACAAATGCAGGACAAATATGCTCTTGGAATGGCTCGGAATATTGCTCGAAAAAAGCGAGGTCCGGTCGAAATGGTGGAAGGGAAAGGGATTCGGATTCCCATCTACGCCGGGGCGATCCGAGGCGTTGTCAGCTACCAATTCGCCTTTTATCGAAACGGCGTGCGTGAGCGGGAACGCACGTCCACGTTGGATGCGGCTCGGAAACGCGCCAAGGAGTTGATCGAGGAACTCTCGACGGGCGTGGCCCATGTGGCGGCCTTCACGCCGAAGGAGACTGCGGTGGTCAACGAAGTCGTGGAGATTTTGCGTCCGCTGCGCGTCTCGCTGACGGAAGCGGTGCGTCAGTTTGCCGACGCGAAGGGCCGTCTTGGTGATCAGGGGACGCTGACCGATGCCGTGAAATTTTTCCTCGAACATCGAGCGAAAGCGCAGGCGACTCCGATTGCGGTGCCGGACTTGGTGGAAAACATGCTCGGAAATTTGCGCGAAAAAGGAAAGTCGCGGCGCTACCTGCTGGATATGCAGGCGCGCCTCAATCGCGCGGCGAAATTTTTCACGGGCAACATCGGGGAAATTACGTCGCTGCAAATCGACGATTGGCTGTCGGCGCTGACGGATACGACCGGGCGCACGAAAAACAATTATCGCGCCTCGTTGATCACGCTCTTCGCCTACGCCCGGCAGAAGGGATATCTGGCGCGTGGTCAAGAAACCGAGGCGGAGTTTGCGGCCCGTTACAACGGGAAGGGCGGTGAGATTGGCATCTATGCGCCCGCGCAGTTGAATGTTCTGCTGTCCGAAATCAATCCGCGTTTCGTGCCGTTCGTCGCGATTGGTGCCTTCGCTGGTTTGCGGACTGCCGAGATCGTGCGGCTCGAATGGCCGGAGATTCGATTCGGACAGGATGTCATTGAAATCAAGGCATCGAAGGCGAAAACGGCGAGCCGACGCCTCGTGCCGATCCTCCCGATTTTGCGAGAGTGGTTGGAGCCTCTTCGTCGAGAGAAGGGGAAGGTCTTGTCGGGGGTGTTGGATGAGTTCGCCCAAGCCACCCAGTTCCGAAAGGCGGTCGCGGAGATTCGCAATGACGATGGAAAATCACGGATCACGATTGTCCACAATGGTCTTCGACACTCCTTCATCACCTACCGGATGGCGTCATTGAAGAACGCCGCGGAGGTGGCGTTGGAGGCTGGCAACAGTCCGCGGATGATCTTCGAGCACTACCGGGAGCTGGCGACGGCGGGCGATGCGGCGGCCTGGTTTGCGATCCGCCCCGACCAAAAGCGCAACGTAGAATTGAAGCGGTGGGCACGCGAAGCAGCGGTCCCCGTCGAGATCGAGCAATCGGCGACCCCGAAATCAAGCGCACGCAAAGGGCGAGCCGGCCGACGTCGGCCGCGCGTTCGTTCCGCTGCCGCTTGACCGTCTCAATCAACCGTCGGCGAAAGACGGAAGTAGGTCTGAATCGCGAGGCGCAAGGCGGCGGGCTGCAGGGCTCCCCCGAAGATCGGCCTGAGGGCATCCATGATGCGGGGCCACTCCGGCGAGGTTTCGGTGAATGCTTGAAGAAAGCGGGAGAGGTCGGCCTGAACGGCGGGAGGAGTGTCAGTCCCTGGCTCACCCGGAAGGGTGGCGGCGAGGCGGAAGACATCGGTGCGGTGTTTGTCGATGTCCTTGGAATCGACCTTTTCGCCACGCTCGCGGCGGGCCGTTAAATCCAGCCAAGCCCTCGCCTTGAGCGGGATCAGGGCGGAGACGGACGCGAATCGAACCCCATCGTTTTCGGTCTGTCGGGATTGAAGAAACTCGTAGTAAACGTCATCCATCAAGATCGCCGAGAGGCTGTGGTGGTCGGCTTCCTTGGCGACCGGGACGATGGTTTGGTTCTCCGAGAGTTCCAGCGCGTCCGGGCTTCGGCTGAACAGCTCCAGCATGAAGGGAAAGCGGTCATCCGTCGGCCTGGCGAAGCGGTAGAGAATCGGGGAGGCTTCCGAACGTTCCCGAATTTCATACCCGCCCTCTTCCACAAAATTTCGAAACGCCGAGATGAAGTTGCGATTTAGCACTTCGATGAGGAGCACGATATCGAGGTCTCTCGTGGCTCGAAAGGCGAGGCCCTGTTCGGTGAACCATTGGTCGCACGCGGCGCCGCCGATGAGAACGAAACTTCCTCCAAATTCGTGGAAGCGTTCCTGGAAGATTTCCAAGCCTTTTACCATGCGACCTCCTCGAGGAGCCGTTCGCGCTGCTGTTGGACGCGTTCGTCCGCGGAGTATCGCAGGCTGAGGTAGAGCGAGAGGGAATCCACGCACTCGTTGTCGCCGAGTAGCTTCGGTTCGTAGGACCAAACTTCGATTTGGGCGGAGGCTTCTTCGGCGTCGGGGCGGCCGGTCAGAACGCCTTTCTCCAACCAGCTTTCGAGCATCCTCGGACCGAGCGCGTAAGTTGGAAGCGGATCGTCGGCAATCATGGTGCGGCGACTGAGGGCGCTGATTCCGGCGAGCAGCGCGGGATACCCCGGTGTTTTCCATTGGACCCACCGCGTTTTCTTTACGGGAGACGTCAATCGTTCCTGGGAATTCTCCCAGAGGGACCGTTTCCCGGCGGGAAATTTCAGCGAGAGGGAGCGTCCGATCCGTTCGACTTCGCAAATCCCGGCATCCTCCAATTCGTCCTTCACGTTGGTCAGCATCATCGCGGAGTAGTGAAGTTTCCCGGCGATGTCTTTGAGCGGCAGATCATTCAGAGGCTCGCGCAAAAGGTGGTAGAGCAGGGTGACTTGCGCGGCGGGGCTGAGCGAGGTGCGACCCTTTGGAGTGGTTTGAGGGAAATGCTCCCGAAGATCCACGAGACCGCCCGGAAGAAAGGCCTGATTCCCTGGAACGATAAAGGGAATACCTTTTTGAACCATGCGGTTTCGGGCGTGGGAAGGAAGCGCCGAGAGGACGAAGGCGATCGGAGCTTTCAAGTGTGGTTGGAGGATTTCCGCCTGTTTCCCGTATTCTGCGGGGGAGCCTGGGTCCCAAGACGCATCCTCCACCGCCAGGGACCATGCTCGTCCGAACAATGCGGCCGAGTGGAACGCATACCGATTCCGAAGAAAAAGCGGGATTTGCGAGACCTCCAGCGGGCGCAGTTCGAGGGTGGCACCAGAGACGGTTTCTACGTAGTTCCTCAGTTGCTGGATGATGCTGGCCTGCACGAAACTAAACATATTTTGCACGATATACATGTCAAGTTTATCGTGCAAAGTTAATTGATCGTAGATCGGCCTACCGCAGGATGTCGGCGCGAGTCGCGAGCCGGGATCCGGTGATGGCGGAACGCAATTCGTTCCGACGGAACAAGCGATGACGGCCCAATTTGTAGCTCGGGAGAATCCCGCGTTGGACGTAAAGGTTCAGTGAACGGAGCGGTATGCCAAGCCATTCCGCCGCCTGCTTCGCGTTGATGAACTCCCGATTCTCGGGCGAGGGGAGGGGCTCGGGCGATGATTTTGCGAGCCGGGAGGCATGGGCGGCGCTCAACAACGGAGCGGGCTTGTCGTTGAATCGCCAGCGTAGTTTTGGGCGGGGCATAAATTTGTTTCGAGGGCAGGCCTGCGCCGGCCCGAGGAAGGCCGGGCCGGCGCAAGCGCTGCGTTCAGCCGAGTTTGATTCCTTGGTTGCGGATGAAGTTTTTCGCCTGGGTGACGACGGCCTGCTCCTGCCGATCGGGCTTCATGTTCGGGCTGACCGTGGCTTTGATGCTTTTCACGAGGTCGGCCTGCTCCGGCTTGTCGAGCCAGGCTTTGACCTTCGCTGTGTAGTTTTGTTTCTGCTCCTGGTCCTGCATTTTGCGCAGCAGGAACTTTCGTTCGAGCTGATCGCGGGGCAGTTCCTTGACGTATTCGACCAAGCCGGGTTCAGCCTTCATGAAGGCGTCCAGCTTGGCGTTGACCTCGGGGTTGATTTTGAACTGTTTTGCCAGTTCGTCTTTTTTCTTTGCTGATGCGATTGCCATTTTAATTGCGGTTGTGGCGCGCGGCGTTTCGGCCTTCCGACCCCGTAGCCGAGCTGTTTGACGGGTTCTCGATGAAGATCAGGCCTTCGCGGCGGCGGGGCGGAGGACGGGAAGTTTGTCGTCGTCCTCGTCGTCGAGGACTGCGCCTCGCAAGCCGCCGATTTGTTCGATGATGGATTTGAGAAAGCGTTGGGCGACCTTGCGGGCGCTGAGACGCTGCATTTCCGCGTTGAGCATCGTCTGAACGAGCTGGTTGGTCGGAACGCGGATTCCGGCCTTTTCGACGATTTCCGATGCCTCTTTGAAGGTGGCAAAGGTGTCCTCGTCCAGGTTGACGGTGATGGATTTGTTGTTGTTCATGGTGTGTTTGTGGTGAGCGTGGCGAGTCCCTCCCGGCGGACCGGGAAGGCGTTGAAAATGGCGGGAGCGTTGGATTTGTCCGGCTCCGGGAGCGGCGGCTCCACGTCGGAAAATCCCTCCACCGGCTCAGGAGTGGGTTGCGGCTTGGCTTCGCCTTTCGGTGCCGCTGCGGGAGACGGCATCGAATGGAGCTCGGTTTTCAGGCGGTCGATTTCCTTTTCCAGCCCCGGCACCTTTCCCGCTTCCTGCTGCATGGATTCGATGCGCTTTTTCATGGCGTGGTTCTGTTCCATCAACGCGTCGGCATAGGCTTTCTGCTGGGCGTTCATCTGCTCGTTGTCCGTCTTGACGTAGTAGGACGGCGACGGGTCGGAATTGGCGACGGTCGGGCCAAGCGGCAGGGCATACGGGGCGTCGGGCAAATAATTCCAGTCCGGGGAATCCTCCCGGCGATAGAGCGTGTGCCGCTCGTGCATTTCGTCGGGATAGTTCGGGTCGGTGTAACGACCCACGGGATACGCCTTTACCGTTTCTTCGGTTCGGACTCTCGACGGTTTTTTCCGTGGCCAGAAGGTCGTCTTCTCGACGGTGGAATTCTTCTTTTTCGGTGCAAGTTTGTGCAGCGTGGCACAGCCGGAGCACAGGCAGAGGACAAGGATCGAGACGAGGTATTTCATTTTGTGGGGACGGTTGAGTTGGCGGCGGAGAGTCCAGCCGTGGCTTTCTGGATGTCCACGGTCTGAGTGACGTAGAGGTAGAAGAGCGTTCCGGCGGGAACGCGGACGTAATACGGGTCCTTTTGCAGGCTCTCCAAAAGGCGCTGGGAATAGATTTGCCCGCCGGCCTGGATTCCGGCCGAGATGGCGCTGGTATAGCCGCCGTTCTGAATTTGGGTCGCGCCTCCGGTGAGCGGCGAAATCAAGTTCGTGGTTTCCGGGAATGCTCCCGCGCCGGAGGAAATCATGGCAGCAAGGACGGCTTTGGCTTCGGCGTATTTGTCGGAAGCGACCATGTAACCGCGGAGGCCGGCGGAGCCGTCCGTTTCTTCCCAGCCATCGCCTTTCTTCGCGTCCGGCGCGTTATCGAGGACGGTGCCGGACAACGGCAACTCCCGTCCGTCCTGGAAAACGAGCACCCATGTTCTCTCGGAGCCGATGCGTTCGCGGGCGGGGGCTTTTTGGGCCGTGCCGTGAACCTCGGTGCCGGCCGGGATGATCAGCCGGCCATCGCGGAAAATATCCTCGGTAATGAGACCGATGATGGGAGTGTCGATGTTGGTGGAGTCCACCGTGTTGACCAACTCGCATTTGAGCAGCCGCCCGTAAGGAAGATAAAATTCGCTCAATGAGGTTTCCTGCGTGGCAAAGATCGCCTGCGGGATGGGCGGCGGCGGCTTTGGGGTGGGCTGTTGCCGAGCCGTAAACGGAAGCGAGGGGGCCACTGGCGGCGGGTCAACTCGGGGCGTAGCCGGGATTTGCTCCTCGAAGGTGTAGCCCGTGGCGGCGGTCGCCTGTGAGGGGACTGGAGCGCTCACCGGCTTGGGCTTCGGCCCTCGTTGCATGAAGATAAAGGCGAGGACGATGGCACCCGCGAGGAGGAAGAGGACGAGCCTTCCGGTCGGCTTTTGCACAATTTCCGTCCAGATTTTGCGAAGATTCATTTGTAGTCGGAGGTCAGGGATTGGGGTTGGGATTGAGATTCGGCGCGGACAACGAGGACATTCCATTTGTTGTCGGGGGCGAGATGGTTGCGGCCCCCCTGTCCGTTGCCGGTGACGGCGAAGAATGCCGGGGTGACGGACTTGGGAGGCATAACGCCGGAAGCGTCCGCGAGCGACTGCGTGTAAATCCGCTCGTCGAGCCGGACGGCCAAATCCTGGGGGTTGTAATAGATCGCAGCGTCGGACGTGTTTTCCAATTCGACGCGGAAGATCAGCGTGTCCTCCTCCTCGAACCGCCACACGTCGCGAACGCGGACGGTGAAGTTGTCGTAATAGTTCGCGATGCCGGGCGTGGCATGGAGCACGCCCGCGAGCGCGTCCGGCTGATTGGCGGCAAGGAGCGGATAGGCTTTCGCCTTGTCCATGAGGGAAAGCAGGCGCTCGGGCACGACGGCCAGCTTTCCGTCCTTCCCGCGCCGGTCGTCCTGAAAGAACGTGACGTTGTAGAAGGGATTTTCGGAGGCCGTCAGATGCAGGACATACGCCTTTCGGTTAAAGATGACGGTCAGGTGATCCTCGGCGTCCTTCCTCAGCGCGCGGATCGTGAAATAGAAATTGCCCGGCGTGAATGAGATCAGGAAACCCGCATTTTCCTGCTCCTGGGTCGCGACGGACTTGGCATAGAGCCCGGAAATTTGCGACGGGAACATGATCGTCGTCGTTCCCGATTTCTGAGCCACGGGAATGTCGTAGATGACAAACTCATCGAGCGGTTTCTGGACGATTGGCCCGGCGTAAAGCGCCAGCGGCAGCAAGAACAATGAGAGAGCGGCGGGAAATTTCATGCGCCCAACTTGGCACAGAAATTTTCCGGTGCTGCTCCCGTTCGGGAGCAACTTTAGCCGGATAAAACCAAGGGTCGCATCGACTCAGAAAGCTCACACATCGATACAAAGGAACCTCTCTGGGGAAACGTTGCCTCGCCTCTGTCGCTCCCTCTTCGTTGCAGATCGATACCGTCCTATCGTCGTCAATGACTATTGGCTATTGACGAGGAAAGGTGAAATAAAGCACCAGGTCACACGCCTCCCCCAACCGAATATATCCGACATGGAAGCCGCCCCAGTTAACATCATCCAATACTTCGATGGAGCGAAGCAGGGAATCATCCCGCTATTCCAGCGCCCCTATTCTTGGGAGCGAAAAGATTGGAAAACACTTTGGGAAGACGTTCTTGCTCAGTATCTCCCCAATGATCGAACGTCGCATTTCATGGGTGCCGTCGTCACTGTCCCGGTAAAAACCGTTCCCGTCGGCGTTACCAAGCACCTTGTCATCGATGGCCAGCAACGGCTTACGACCGTTGCTATTCTGCTATGTGCGATCCGCAATCATCCTGAGGCAGACGAACCTACACGAGGCATCATCGGCGATTTACTGCAAAATCGTCACTACCAGCCGCCGGACGACCTAAAGCTGGTCCCCACACAAGCTGACAGGCTTGCCTTCGATGCGTTGGTGAAGGGGCACGATCTCGCGCCTTATGAAGAAAGCACAGTCGTCGATGCTTACCGCTATTTCGTGAAACAATTGGAAGGAAAGGATGGCGACGACGAGCCCATTCATCCCCGAACTGTGCTTGAAGCAATTCAGCAGTCCCTCCAAGTGGTGATGATCAATCTCAGTGCCACTGACGATCCATACCTTATCTTCGAAAGCCTGAATCACAAGGGCAAGCCGCTAAGTGAAGCGGATCTTGTCAGGAATTACGTGCTTATGAGATTTCAGCACTCAATCGCTGCGGGCGGTGAGCAGGAGCAGGTGTATCACCAACTCTGGTCCCCAATGGAAGCGGCTTTGAAAGACCAGATCTCGGAATTCCTGCGGCATTACGGAATGCGGTTTGGATCCAATGTCAGAAAAGGAGAGGTCTATACGGCCTTCAAGGCCAGCTATGAAGGAATTCAGTCCAGCGAGGATGTTATTGCCGAACTGAAGGAAACAAAACAATGCGCACTCGCCTATGAACGTTTCTCGAATCCTGAGATGGAGGAGAACCCTGAAATCGGGGAACGACTTCAGCGGATGATCGATTTGGACTCCAGCGTCTTTTTCCCACTGCTGCTGCGCGTTTATCGCAGCTGGCAAAAGGAAGAAATTGATGCGGAAGCGGTGATTCGGTTCTTAGCCCACCTCGAATCATTCTACGTGAGAAGGCTCGTTTGTGGTGTGCCGACCAATGCGCTGAACAAGCTCACATTAGAATGGTGTTCGCACGTTCCTACGGAAACACCTGATTTGTGGCTGGCCGAAAAAATGAGCCAAGGCACAGGAGGCCGAAAATGGCCGACGGATGTTGAGTTCACCGATGCATTGATCCACGGGCAGATTTATCCGAGACGAAATATCGCGCGTTATCTTTTGGACAACCTCGAGCGAGCTTTTGGGCACAAAGAGCAGGCATATCTCGATGCTGCGACTATTGAGCACGTTCTTCCGCAAACACTAAGTGAAGAATGGAAAATCGAGCTGGGTGATGATGCCGCAGAAAAGGCAGGGAAATGGTGTGACACTCTGGGGAATCTCACGTTGACCGGATATAATCCGGAACTGGGAAACGACTCTTTTTCGCAAAAGAAGGAAATTTTGGAAGAGAGTCACTATGAACTCAGCCGTGGGATTGTAGCCCAGGAACAATGGTCGATTGCAGAAATCGAAAGTAGAGGGGGTGAACTAGCTGAAATGGCATTGCTCCGATGGAAACATTTTCCTGCCACGGAAAGAGACTAATCCGATTAGCTAAGGATAAATTCAGCTTATCCGACAGTGAAACGGTGGATGAGGCCGTGAATGGCAGAATTTGAGCCGAATTCGTTCTGAAGCCCATCCAGATCGGTTCTGCTGAGTCTGGAGATAGTCGCTCGTGCCGCTGCATCACTCGTCATGTCAAACCCATTGCTCCAACTCATTCCCATGAGATTCGTTGCGAGGAAGCGATCGTGAAAGTTATCCCAAAGATAAACTTCAATGGATAAACCGTTCGATCGTAAAGTCTGTGACCATCGACTATTGAAACTATTTTCGAGTTCGTGCACCAGAGGTCTGCGATCCGTGCCATCGCCCCGCCATGCAACACGATGAATTTCAATCTTCGGCCCGATTGTCCGGCGGAGGAGAATTGGATTGATGAGAAGCTGGAGAAAATCTCGATACTTCCACGCATCTGGATCGAGATGTGGATCAATAAAGGCGATGTAGTTAGCCCATCGGATAAAGGGATCAATAATAGGTCTATATTCGGCTAACGTTCGTGGAATTCGGTATGAGCACGGTCGATCACGCCAGAAGGGGGTTCCAGGCAATCGCTCTGGGCAAGACACGTCGGGATTCGTTGGGTAGCGTTGCTCCTTGGCCTCCCTATGGAAAATAAGGCCTGTTAGAGGTTCTGCTTGATGGGAAGCTAAAGCTTCTTGCTCCCATTCTAAATCATCCGTTGGTAATGTCGCACCCGTAGGGCTGTATGAAACGAGCCGATTCCTCACCGCCAGCTTTTTCAAAAGCTCTTTTGCTTTTAAATGCAAAGGGGTCTGGCGGGTTGCAAATTGAGCCCATTCACCATTTCGGAGATTGCGAACAACACACTCCTCCAAAAGGGGGCGGAAGATTGATCCGAGACAAACATCCGCAACGGAGTTGCTTTCGTATGCATCCGACCTAAAAAATGCCGGGCTAATGCCAAATTCGGACAACATATCAGTCGAAGATCTCGTTTAGACCCTCCTCGAAAAAGCCACCCGGCCACGCTTTCACTAGTTCTCCTCTTTCATTCAAGCCAATGTCCTGGACGACACTTCCTTCGGGCCCCGGTGAAACAAAAAGGAGAGAAACGTCATTAGGCGTTATTGGGCAAGTGCCCTTTGGAAGGCTCTGTTCATGAGTTTGTCTCATGCGTTTCATGAGACGGAGCAGAATGTGCTCACTATGGGTCTCCAACAAAAAGGTGTTTTTCTGATCTCCCAGAGCCGACTCGATGAACACATCGGCAAGCTCTGCCTGCAACGCCGGATGGAGATGTATCTCTGGCTGTTCGATCGCAACAACCGAACCTTGCTTCGCGTAAGCCTTTACCAGAACCGGCAGGAGCTGGCTGACGCCAATGCCAATGTCTCGATGGGAGACGAACGTCCCTGTTCGTTTGTCCATCAGCGTGAGTTCGGGGACGGCGCTGCGACTGCTGCGCTGAATAATCTGCCAAAGCATGCGGCGGAATAACTCAGGCGTATCCCATTGGCCACAGCTATATGGTGCGTAGAATCTTTCGTCGGATTCTGGGGTTCCAGAATTCTCGCGGTCTTCGTCGTGTTGAGCCGCACGTTCGTTGACGATGTCGGAAAACTCCGTTTCCAAGGCTTCCGCAGCCAAGTGAAGCGGCACGAGGCTATTTACTCCAAGTTCATACCTAGTCGTTAGGAACTCGCTGGAAAGCCAACGATTGATCTTATCCCGGATCTTCGCATCTCGGAGAACGGTTCGCCATGCGTCCATTCCTTCGGATTTTCCCGAGTCCGTGATTGCATCGAGTGATAGGTGGCGTGGCGGATATGAGCGGAGAGGGCCAAGGTAATCGAGCTTTTCAAAGAAATTTTCCAAGGCTCCTGAAACCAAGTCAAAGAGCCCATTGATTAGGCGTGGAAGAAACTGCCGAGCATGACCGCGAAGTGTTTCGGCACGCCGCTCTTTTTCAATCGGGGCAAAATCTGTTTTAAGCGCCAAGTCCGCCAGCGTCCGTCTCTTGGACCGGGCAAGGAAGCCATATTCGTCTAACTCGATTTCGGGCAGCATCTCGTCTAGAGCCTTCGCGACGACGTCCGCATCTGCTTCGTCAAAGTTTTGAGTGGTGCTGTTTGCGAGGACGATTGCCTCAATGAACTGACGGCAAGTTGGATGGTGGGTAGCGAAACGATCAATCTTCATCCCTCGTTCTGCGCGGCGGCTGGCCTGAACGAGAACTTCTCCGCCGACCTCCACTTCGAAGCGTCGCAAAATTGGAGTTGCTCCTTCCCCAGATATTCGGTCGGCCAGGAACCGTTCTAATATCCGCACGGTATCCGCGGAGCTTTGATCTACAAAATGAACACCTGGTTCTCCCAACAGTTCATCCAGCGCTTTGTCGCCGGAGCTGAGCATGGATTTCTGCATCTGCAACGTTGCGCGGATGACAATGTTCTCGAGCTCCCAGCCCAGAGATTTTTCTCCGGACAGCTTTGGAAGATGAAATGCAAGAGTGACTGTGTTGTCCGGGTTGCAACGATGGGTGAGTTGCTGAAAGCCGCCGAGATCCACTGACTGACCGCCGAGCTCAGTCTGGCGAACATCCAGATTTCCAGTCCGCAGTGATTCATGCGCAAACAGCAGGGAATGCAGGATGCTGGATTTGCCGGCGCTGTTCGGGCCGAATATGAGTGTGATCGGTTTGAGCGGAATAGTCTGCGCAGGACCGAAAGCCTTGAAGTTGGAAATGGTGAAGGAGGAAATCATGTGATGGTGGGTTTCCGAGTTATTCATGCGGCCTCTTGTTTTTCGGTGACGACCGGATTTTCGAGCAACCTGAACGGGAAGGATGGGAAGACGCCATCGAGATCGGCGATGATGGCGTCGGTCAACTCAACAGCATCACCGATGACATCCGGAAGGCTGTGAGTTTCGGGGTAACGGTGGAGTCGATGGAGAGGATTGCCGCAGGTCCTGAAGCATGACTCACGAATCGGTCCCCACATCCCGTGGGCATACCCCGAGGTCCAGACGTAGTATTGATCGTAGGTCGGTTTTAATGCCGCTTTTTCGCTCATCTTACGGAGATCGATGCCGCTCCAACCTGCTAGGTTGATCGCCACGAACTCCTCCCAGAGGTCCTCGTTGGCGATTTGTTCGAGGCTTTCCAAGTCGATGTATTTCGGCGTCTCTACTGTTTCGTCGAACTTCAACGATGTGAGTTTTGCCTGACCAGCTCCGAAGGCGCGCCACTTCTTCCAAAGGCCTTCGTCGTTCTGCTGGAGGAGAAAACGCAGGTTGATTCGAGTTTCGAGGGTGGTGCGAAGTCCGAGCCGCCCAAGGATGGAATTGGCAACTCCAATGCCCATCAACTCGTCGAGGATTGCGAGGGCGTAAAACGCCATGCCGAATACGGCATCGTGACGCGCGTCTATCGCCGTCGTCGAGTGGGTGGCTTCCCAATGGGCGCGAAGCCGATCGTTGAGTTCGCGCACGCGTCCGCGAGTGAGAACCGGCTCGACTGGCACATCCTCTTTCGGCTTTCGCAGTTGCAGACACGGCGTTCTTCTCCATGCCTCATCCCAAAATGCGTGAGGCCAGGTGAGGTCAGGTGTCTCAAAGGAACTTGGCGCGATTTCCGAAGAGCGGATACTTGGCCTTACCTCGCGCTGGTCACCCTCGTTTGGGTAGCCGCACCATTGTTTGAGCATGTCGGAAGGGATGTGAAAACGCCCAGCGACCACTTGCCCCATTACTCGTAACCACCGGCAATCGGTGGCTTCCTGAGATTGGTGCCACAACGTTGCGCCGACGGCTGCCATCAGGAGTTCCACGTCTGGCTGGGAGTCGGACAGCGCGGCTGTCCACGAGTCGCGAGCTGGCAACGCCTCGAAAAGGAGCAGGCTCCCGAGTGCTCGTCGCACCTCGGGAGGCTCGGCGATGAATCTGATCAACTCGTCACGCAGATCAGCCGGCAGTTTCGAGATCCCGGTGAGCATGAGATCGTGCATGTCGTCCTTGCGATCATGCTTGCCGATAAAGTTGAGGATGCGCCGGAACAAGCCGAGCGCGTGGTCTTGACCCAGCGCCACCCTGATCAACGCGGCCCAGATCATTTCAGGAAGTCGGTCGTTCATCCATGACGATGGCGTCATCCCCGGCATCCTTGCCAGAAACGGAGGCAGTAGCGTCTTTCCCTGCTGGGTGTGGCCCTGTAGGGGAGTGCGGTTTCTGCCGCTTTTGTGATGTTTCTTTTTCCGTTTAGACATGTGCCACCTTTGTCGAGAGGCCCAGGGCCTTTGCTTGCTGCTCCATCTCGACCAGCAACTCCTTCATGTGGGCTTCGCGCCAGCGGGCGGTCAGTTCGCCAGTGAAGGCGCGATGAAGTAATACTTGGAAAAGTTTCTCCAGGGTTTTCGCGGATGCTTCGGCCTGTGTGGCTGTTTTTCGCATGCCAGCGACATGCCTCGCCCACTCTGTCTGAAGCTCGATTGGCGGAAGCGGTAGCCGGCAGTTCCGCAAGTCCGAATTGTTTATAGTAGCCATGCCGATGGCGTGCTTAACGCCTTGGCAAAGCGTCGCGTGTCCGAATGAGGTGTTTAGGAAGTGTGCAACGTATTCCGGGTGAGCTAACGCTGTATTCAATCGCACGCGGATATTCTTGCTTTCAAAGACCGCATCTCCCAATTCGCGCTGAATTACCGCACACTTTCCTACTAGTTCCGGCGTATTTACTCGATTGATCAGTATGTCACCGGGTTCAAGTCGATAGCTTGCGAATTCGTCGGCAGTTACCTCAACCTGATCAACGCGTTCGAGGTTCAATCGACCTGCCAGGATATTAAACATCTTGAGTACCTGGGTGCCACGTCCGTAGAAGTCAGCGTGCTTGTAGAGGCCATTTCTAGTGTCGGCGATTACGCTACCAAGAAGATCACAATGCCAATTTTTCGTGTTGTGACTGAGATTTCCAAAAAACTTCTGGAACAGGGCCGGAAGGATGCGGGACGCGAGAGCGTCGCCATCAGCGCGCTGGCGGCGCAGCGCGTCCGCTCGCTCCAGCAACTCTATGATGCGCCGTTGTTCGCGTCGTGCGGGTAACGGGCACTTCCAGTCAAGCAATTGTCCCTTAGTTAAGGCCTGGCGCGTTCCTCCAGTCTGGTTTCCTTGTATCAGGGCTTGTTGCTCGGCGGAGACAAGGAAGTAAGCGAGGAACCTGGGATCAAGAATATCTGTGGTGCGAATGATACAAACGTGCTGATTGACACGCGCCCCTGCCATCTGGGGCGGCGCGAGCGTAACCCGCCCAATCGAGGCACCGGTTATATTGATGAAAACATCGTTCGCTTGAACGATGACGTTATCCAATTCCGCCGCTTGAGTTTCATCGATGAACGCGAGCCCGTGCGGCCTAAATCCGTTGAAATGCACATTCATCGATCGAACCAGCGGAATACCCGATTTCTGATAGGCCGCGTCGCCTCCACGCGGAGTCGCGCCGCTACCTACTTTGCTCGTAACGCATTCCAGCCGCACTTTTGGCCAAACAATTTTGTTCGATTGACCTGTCTGCTTCATTGCGCGTTTTCCAAATCGGCGAGCAGCTTTTCCAAATCACTCGAAATAGCTTGTTCGTTGCCTAGTGTTTTTCGAATTAGATCAATAGGGTCATCTTCTGGTGTAGCCTCGGCGACGCGCGGTTTGTAGCGCCCTGCACCGAGATTGAAATCGTTGTCGGCGATTGTAGCCGTGGAAGCCCACCAAGACTGTGGCTCCGGGGCATCCGACGGGAGCAGGGTTCCAGTTTCGATACCTGGCGGTGTCACGAAACCTGTACCTTTAAACTCCGCCCACTTTTGGAGCATGCTAGGCAGATCGTTCTTCTCCGGCGTCTGCACGCGTCCGCCGCCGATGATCTTATCCGGGTCAAAACCGTCGTTTTTCACTTCATAGAACCAGACCTTTGCGAGATCCGTGCGCTTCTGTTCCGCGACGGGCTTACGGAAAATGAGTATGGCGGTTTTCACCCCAGCGTAAGGCTTGAACACGCCAGAAGTGAGCGAGATAACGGCGAGTAGTTCGAAATCTTCGCAGAGTTTCCGACGCAGTTCGACGTGACCAGTGGAGGAGCCAAAGAGCAGACCCTCGGGGACGATGACCGCCGCGCGTCCTCCCGGCGCGAGCGATTCCATGACGACGCCGAGAAAGAGCAGTTCGCTCTTTTTTGACTGCGTGGGGAGGTCTTTGCGGATGGATTCTTTGGGCAGCACGCCGGCGAAAGGGGGATTAGAGAGGATGACTCTGTAGCGGCGGCGCAGGTCTTCGTCGGTGAGGCCGCCCATCTCGGAGAGGGCATTGGCGCGCTTCACGTGGGCGTTCCGGATGCCGTGGAGGACAAGGTTCATCATCGAGATGCGCATCATCTGGCGGCTGACCTCGATGCCAAAGATAGAGCGTTCAAGCAGTTCCCAGTCGGGGATTTTTTCGCCCGCACCTTTGCGCCAGGTCTGGAGCCTGGGCATCTGAGTGCGGGCTTGCTCCAACGTAAGCCCCTTTTTTTCCAGCCACTCCTCGCCATAGATTGGCGTCTCGTAAATGCGGTCGGAATATTTAGCCAAGATGTATTCGACGGAATCAATGAGGAAGCCGCCGGTGCCGCACGCGGGATCGAAAATGGTATCGCCTAGATCGGGGTTTAGCATCTCGACCATGGCGAGGCGGACCTGGCGCGGCGTGCGAAACTGGCCGAGCAGCGCGCCTTCCTGCGTGGCAAGGTATTGCAGGAGGTATTCGTATATGTCGCCTTTTACGTCGGTGCCGAGTTTCCCGAATTGAATGCTGTCTAATTCGTCCACGACCTGCTTGAGGACGTTGGCGTCGTCCACCTCAAGGCGTGCGTCCTGAAAGTAGATGGCGACCTGCGGCTCTTCCTGCACGAGCGATGCCATATAAGGGAAAACCTCGTCGCGGAGAAAAGCGCGGAGCTCGTTGCCGCTCTTGAAGCGCCATTCGGTCCAACGATAGCGGGAGGCCTGCTCCGGGAAGAGGCTGCGCGAGCGCGCGGCGTCGCCCATCATCTTACGCTCGCGCTGGATGTCGCTTTCGCGTTCGTCGAGCAGCTTGAGGAAGATGAGGTAGCTGAGTTGCTCGATGTAGGTGACGGGATTATTGACGCCACCGGCGAACAGAATGTTCGTGATGCGGTCGAGCTTTGAGCGAAGTGCTTGGTCCATGAAAAGTGGCTACGCCGTGCGGGCGGGAAAAACGGATTGGTTGAGATCTTCGATCACCGCGCTAAGGCCGGCTTCGCCGAAGAGTTCGATGCCGAGATTGGCGGCATCGAGGATGGAGAGCGGTGGCTGGAAGAGGTCTCCTACGTCCACCTTTCCACGCACTACGCCACGATTTTTAAGCAGGCTCAGGTAGCTCGCCTGCTGCGGAGAGAAGTTCTTCGTGATCAGCCATGCTTGGAAATTCTCCGAAGTTTCCTCTTCACGGGTTTTGAGTTTCGTGGTGCCGAGCGCGGCCTTGACGAAATCGATGAGATTACCGCCTGGCCGGCGATACGCGCGGCGGAGATTGTCTTCGTTGAAGTAATGACGGGGCTGGTTGAGCCTGCGGGATAACTCTTCTTCCTGCTCGGCGGTCAACGACTCCCCGGATTTGACCTTTTGAAGAATGCCATCGTCCGTCGAGGCTGACCTGACTGACTTTTCCCACTCAGTCACATATTCCTTTTTGTCCACCCGCTCGCCGTCGGGGCCCACTTCGACGTAGGAAACGGCTTCAAGCCATTCGTCAGTAAGACCAAGCTCAATCAATTCGCCTGAACCCGGCCCTTTCGGACTTGGAACTCCACCACCGCCGGAAGCGGACCCTTCAAAGGGATCAGTTTCGGAATCGCTGAAATATTCGTGATTGCGGAAAAAGTCGTAGATAACGAAGCGTTTCTTCCCAATGCGATCACAGCGGCGAGTGCCGCGTCCTCGAATCTGCTGGTAGAGAGTTGGCGAGAAGACGCGCCGAGCCAACACCAGGTGGAGCACGTCAGGGCAATCGAAACCGGTGGTGAGCATGTCCACGCTCACCGCAACCTGCGGATACGTTTCTTTCTTAAATCGGCGAATCGCGGCGTCTGCGTCAGCAATGTCTGAGGTGATCACCTCCGCGTAGCGGCCACCGGCATCGGGATGGAGCTCATTGAGATAGCGTGCCAGCCGTGCCGCGTGGTGTTTCGTGATCGCAAAAACGATGGATTTTCCCGGAGGCTCTTTTTGTCCGGGCGCAAGCTCTTGAAAGGACTCACGCGCGATCCTGTCGAACTCGACCATCATTTTTCGGTTCGAGTCCTCGTTGGTCCATTTACGCTCGAACTCCGCAGGATCGTATTGCTGGCCATCCACTTCCGTCCCATCAGCGATCAGGCAAGTGATGCCGGTAGCGAATTTATAGGGAATCAAGAAGCCCTCTCGAAATGCATCCTGAATCGGATACGAAAAGTCCGGTTGTTCGTCCTTGCAGTGATAAAATGTGAAGGTATTCCGCTCGATATAGGCCGCAGGTGTGGCCGTCAATCCGACGTGGAAAGCGTCAAAATGGGTAAGCGCAGCTTGCCAAGATCCATAAATGGAGCGGTGGGCCTCATCCATGATGACGAGATCGAAATACCCGCTGGTAAATTCACGATAACGGCTGGTCATGGTCTGTAGCAGACAGACGGTGATCTGTTGCTCCTGACGCTCCATTCCGGCTTGAAGCCAGTAGCTGGACCGATCCGAGCAAATATCCTGAATCGCGGAGATTACTTGCTTGGCGAGTTGCTCGCGGTCCACGAGGAAAAGAACTCGCTCCGCGCGTCCCGCCTGCATGAGGCGTTTCATTGCGAGACAGATGAGATCTGTTTTTCCCATGCCGGTTGGCAATTCGATGAGAAACCGTCGCTTGCCCAACTCCACGGCGTGATCAATGGCACGCATGCAATCCTGCTGGTAAACCCGAACGTGGCGGGTCTCGCCCTCACGGATGTAATAATCCGGGATAGGAATGGTCGCGAGCGGCTGCGACTCCGTGCGAAGCCAGACCAGGCGCTCAAGGTCGCGGCGAGAAAAGAACGAACTCACCGCTCGAGCGTCGTCATTCTGGTAATCCCAAAAATAGATCAACTCGCCGTTGGAGAGAAAAATGAAGGGCGCACCAATGCGCTTGGCATAAGGCAGCGCTTGCTGCTTCGCAGTATAGGGATCGATCTTACCGCGTTTGGCCTCGATCACCGCGAGCGGGCGAGAGTTGCTATCAGCGAGGACATAGTCGCATCGGCCGGACGAATAGGCGACGGGAGCCTCTTGAACAAGAGACGAAACCTCATCCGGCGTAGCGGAAACTGCCGCCACCTCGGTGCGAACTTGCGATTTGTCCGCAGGATCCCAACCTGCGTCTCGCAGGAGCAAGTCGATCAGGATTCGGGCATCAGTTTCTTTGTTGGGCTCCGTCATGGACTTTGGCGGATACTACAGCGCGGAACAAACTCCGCCATACTAAAAATTGACAGAATCATGACTAAAGAGTCAGATTGGAGGACTCATCGATGTTATCGCTTTTTCAACGATCGGGCCTTTCTTTTGAGCGTCTGAAGACGTTCTGCGCAGTCGTGGACGCGAGCGGCATCAGCCAGGCGGCTCCGGGCGATCCCAATCGCCAAAGCCAATTCAGCAGGCAAATCAAAGAGCTTGAGGAATTTTTCGGCACCCGTCTGGTCAATCGAAGGAGAGGGAAGTTCGAATTGACGGCTGCTGGCACCGAGCTTCATTCGATCGCCGAAAGTCATTTTCGGGCGCTGGACAACCTTCTAAGGAGAGAAACAGGCAAGACAATAACTGTGAGGGTCGCGGGCGGCGAGAGTGTCCTACATGGGGCTCTATTGCCCCTGCTTCCACAACTCAAATCCAGACTGCCAGATATAACTCTCGAACTGTTCAATTGCCGGACGGACGAGACGCTGTCGCGGCTGAAAGATGGTCGGGTCGATTTCGGTCTTTTGATGGATGTAGTAAATGATGGTGATCTGGAAACTCAAACGATCGGAGACGTGCGTTTGGGAGTATATATACCCGAAGGCATTAAAATTCGCTCTGTCAGGCCGGACGCTTGGAAACTGATCCAAACCTTACCAATCGCTGCATTAGCCGAAAGCCGATCCGTGGACCGGTTACGTAGAAGTGCCGAAGACAGGGACATCGAAATTAAGGCGGCTTTTCTGGGAAGTTCTTATGCTCAGGTTTTAGATGCTGCAAAATCCATAGGATGCCTCGCGCTTGTTCCTGATTTTTTTGTTGCCGCGCAAGAAAGCGGGAAGTTTTTCACGCTCGAGCCCAAACAAGAATTTTCTCGAAAGTTGTCGATCGCTTGGAAACCAAGAAATCTTTTGCTGAATTCCCATGGAACAGCGCTCATTCAAGAACTTAAACAATTGATCGCAAAAATTCTCTCAAGGTTGCCTGGTGAAGCTTGGGTGCATCGCTGAAAGAATCCGCAATGTCCTAGGCAACAAAATATCCCAAAGGTTGCGTGGGATGAAGTTTGGCTACGCCCCTGCTAATTTGCGCTTTTTTGAAAGCCTGCGGTTGAGCGTTGGCTAAATTCCACGCGATATTTTCGACACTAAACGCCGTTACAATGGCTTTTCCGAATATGTGAAGTCCTGCACGACGAGCGGGAGACGCCCGTTGCCGAGGAGGTCGGGGTTGCGGATGAAAAGGAACTCGGCTTGGAATTTCACCGGCTCGCGGAATTCGAGTTTGTTGACCGTGCCGGTGCGGACCAGATTGCCCTCGGCGCGAACGCTGACGGCCTCATACGACTGGCCGGAGCGGTCATTGATTTTGCGAGTGTCGAGGATGTCGATTTTGGTGACTTCGACCTTCTGGTGAATTTGCTTTTCCTTGAACTCGGGGTTTTGCGCCCGATAGATCGCGGCGGCTTTCTTGCGAGCGGGATCTTCGAGGTAGAGGCGCTTGAGCAAGTCCGGCAAATCCGGCCCGATGGGATTGCGTTGGAGCAAAGCCAGGCACGCGAGACGCGCATGGTAGGCGTGAAGGTTGCCCGCCTCCTCGAAGCCGAGCAGCGGCGCATAAATGAGCGTCCCGCCCGGATCGAGGATGACGACCTTTTCCCGTTGCTTCATCGCCTGCACGGTCAGGTAGGGAGAGGCCACGGCGAACCCCACGGCGAGGAGGGCCAGCACCATCCAGAAACGGGCGGCGATGAGGTTGTTGGTGATGGAAGTGACGGCTGATATTTTCATGGGCGATGTCAGGTGTTGCGGGTGGCGAGCGGAGAATCCGGGGGAAGCGGCTGGGCCTTGGCCGCATGGGAATTGAAAGCGGCCTGCGCCGCATGGGGCGTGGCGATGCTGCCGGGATGATGGGAGACCGTCCCCTTGCCGTGATCCACCACGGCAAAGGCATTGGGGGCCGTCTGGTGGGCGACCATCGCCGGGTTGTCGGCACTGGCGACGCTGCCGTCCCCGGCCGGCACGGGCGGCGGAGGCGGAACATCGCCGCCACTCATCGAGCCGGAAACGTCACTGGCAATGCGTGTCGCGGCGCTGGCCGCGCCTCCGGCGGCCTGCGTTCCGGCGAGTGCCGCCTGCACGGCGGTTGATCCGCCGAAGGTCGCGACCGCGCCGGCCGCGGTGAGTCCCGCGCCCACGGCCAGCCCTGCCGCCTGCATCGTGCCTTGAACTCCGGCCTGCAGGGCGGCGGTCGTGCCGCTCATTCCCTTCATGATCGCTCCGGCCACGAACGGGACCGAAAGGTAAAAGAAGACCGTGATGATGGCGGCGAATGCCATGATGAACGGGAAGAGCAGCCAGTTTTGGACGACGATCAGATTTTGCGTGGTCTGCACCAGCCCGCCCGTGGTGATCGGCGCGAAAAGCAAATCGCTGAGGGCGACAATCACGATGTCCACGAGACAAATTGCGACGTGCCAGAGGAGGACGGTGAGCGAGGTGACGCCGAACTGGATGCCGAGGGATTGCGTGGGCGAAAAGAACAGGAATCCGATCAGGAGCGGTGAAACCGCAATGAGTCCCGCGATGGAGAATTCCTGAAAGAACCGCAGCACGAGGAGCATGAAGCGCCCGATGCCTTGGAAAAACATGCCGATGGCGGCGGGAACAATCTTGCCGAGGTCCGTCCAGGAATCGGACGGCTGGTTCTCGATGCGGGAACGCAGAAGCTGCACAAACTTGGCATCCCGCGCATTCGTGAACTTCGTGCGCATTTCCACGAAGGCCTGCTGCCCCTTTTCCATCATCGTCGGGTAGCTTGCGAGCAACCCGACGATGAGGATGACTTTGACCAGGACGCCGAGAATGGCGCGGGCGTCCGAACCGGCCCGCCACGCCATTTCGCCGATGCCGATGACGCAGAGCACAAAGGCGAACGGCATCATCAACGTGCGAATTTCGAGCGCCGCATCGTAAAGATTGGAAAGTGCTGGAATCATAGTGGGAACGCGGTTGTGTCGGTTAGAATCCGGGAGGCAAATCGTCGTTCGGGAGGTTGAGGTCGGGCATGTCGGCCTCGGCTTGGGCGGCCAGCTTGGCCGACTCTTGATTGCGCTCGCGGCTGATGTCCTCGGCGGCCACCTCCTCCTCGTCCTTGCGGTTCTGGTTGAGGGTGTGCAGGGATTCGACCTGGCTATGGGCCGTCTCCACCATGCTATCGACATCGCCGAGCGCGGTCTGCGCCGTGGCAAGCGAGCCGACGAGCTTCTGCACCTCGGCGTCGTCCTTGGCCCCTTTCAACTGCGTGTTGAGCTGCGCAATCTGGCCCTTGAGCGTCTCCCGCTTGCTCTGAGCTTGGAGAAGCAATTCCTGAAAACGGGAATACGCATTTTCCACCGCCCGATATTGCTTGAGCGGATCGCTCGGATCGCGGAACGAAGCCACGCCTTGGAAGGACGTTCCGAGGTCTTTCCACGATGAAAGGTTGATCGGCTGAAAGAGCTCCTTGATCGTCCCGGACAATTGGGCGCCCTGCTGGGCGATACCCGCGAGATCGCTCAACGTGTCCGTGATCCCTGACTTTTGGAGGTAGCTGGAAAAGAGCCCGTTATCAATCAGGCCGACGACGGCGGCGGGATCACCGATGGCCTGTTTGACTTGGTTGGCCGTTTCCAATTGCTGCCGCACGGTCGTCAGCGTGTTCGACAGGTTGGAAAGCTGCTCGGCCCACTGCGTTTGCTCCCAGGCATATTTCAACTGGTCGAAGATGTTCTTTTGAACCGTGGCTTCCTCGACGACAGGATCACTCACCACGTCGCCAACGCCGAGAACAGCGTGAGCGTGGGGAGCGGCAAAAACGGCGGCGGATGCGGTAATAAAGACGGTCTTTTTCATGGCTAATGGCGGTTAGGTTTGAGTTGTTGGGGTGGATTTATTCGTAAATTGGGATGGCGATGTCGTAGGGGACGGTCTTGACCTTGGCGTTGGGGTCGGGAACGACCGGCAGCCGATAAACGGAGAGCCGTGGGCGGGACTCCTTCGCCTCGTCCCGTTTTTGCATATCCTGCAAAATCCAATACTGGCGCTTCACGGTGTCCGACGCGCCGCGTTCATAGCCCTTCTGGAATTGGCTGCGCGACGCACACGCCGGGAGCAGACAGGTCACGACCGCACACCACGCGACCGCCGCACAGACAGCTTTTATTTTCCTACAAGAAACAAACGGAATAACGGTTTTCATAAGGGCTCAGGGTTTGGTTGGTGAAGGCGCGGCAGACTCAGAAAGAATCCCGCTCACGATGTCTTTATGGTTGCGGAGCAGACGGCTCCGGTTGTCGAAGTCCTCCCCGGTCGAAGAGGAACAGAAGAGCATTTCGGGAGAGACGCGGTTATGAATCGTCCCGCAACGAGGCTGCTGAACGTCCAAATGATAATAGGTCAGAGCCGCATACTTATTCTGAGGCGGAAGATGCTCAGGCAAAGGGTAACGGGAAACCGCCTCCTTCGTGGCCTCGGACAAATCAATATCCTTCGCGACATCCTCAATATCGCGCCGGTCATTCATCCGGGTAAAAAAGAACTGCTTGGCGTTGCCGAAGACGATGGGGCGAATGCCCGAGCGTTGAAATCGGCTGTATTGCTGGACGATGCTAATGATCCAGGTGGAGAACTTGCTTAACTGCGCATAGAACTCGGAAACGAGCTGTTCCCCGCCGGGAATGTCGAGGGTTCGGGCGACCTCCTCGAAGATGACCCGTTTCCGCGCGCCTCTCGGTAGAGTGATGATGTGCTGACGGCCGTAGTTCGCGATGAGGAAGCCCGCCAGTTCCTTCAATTGCCGATTGGATTCCGGGATGTAGGTCAGGTCGAAGTGAGCGAGCCGCCCCGTGATCGACAACGTGGAGTGTCCACAGACGAGCCGCTGCTCGTTCCACGGAGCGAGCAAGGTTGCCAGATGATTGATTTCGGTGCGGTCGTGTTCCGGGAACGGAGCCACCAGCATCATTTGCTGGAGCATGTCGTGGGTCGGGTAATCCGTGGGCTGGAAGAACGAGAACGCCGTATTGCGGACATACCGTTCCGTGTTGGGGGATTTGATAAATCGGGAAACGTCCTCCGCGGTGGGCTTCGCGATGAGGGACTGCCGCTCATCCTCGCTAGCCGCATGGCGCAATTCGGTCCACGCCTCAAGGAAAGTGGCCGACACCGGCAGATGCGCCGCCTTGTAAGCGAGAGCCGCCATCGCGTGCCGCGCCGCCAGGTCCAACCGCGTGCTGTCCTCGGAAATCCATTCGTCGAAGCGATCGGAATAGAGTTGTTCGATGTATTGCGTGATTTGAGCCAGTCGCAGGCTGCGCTTATCCTCGTCGGCGGGATGGCCCGCCATTTTCGCTACCAGCGCGGCGGCGGTGGTAATCTGGAGGTTCGTCAGCGGTGCGCCCTGGGTATCGAGATAGTTCAGGCACAGGTCTCCGTCCGGCTGGATGACAATGGGCGTCCCGCCTTGGGCCTGCGACCAGATGCCGTAAGACAGTCCTTCCTCAACGATCAACGTGAAGTCGTAGTAGGGGTCGGTCTGCGAGAGCAGATCGCACATAAAGGCCGACTTGCCGGCGCGGGTCATGCCGAGCAGAACCGCAAGCTGCGGCGTGCCGGAAATGAAATTGCGAACGCCGATCAGATTCCGGTTGCTCCCGTCGTAAAGGGCTTCGGCCCCGTCGAGGTGTCCGGTGAACGTGGAGGAAAACGGCAGGATGTCCGCCAGCCATTCGTCGAGGCCGCTGTCGGCATGGTGCGTATATTTGCCCCAGACCCAGCCCGGCCACGTCTGGAACCAGACGTTTTTCGTCGTGGCGGCGGACGACAGATTGGAGGTCCAGCATTGGGCGTCCTCCATCTGGCCGAAGGCGGTTTCGATCTGCCGGGTTTTGGAAATCAGCCCGCCCTCGGAGGCGTCCCAAACATGGATTACGTAGTCGTAGAGGAAAGGAATCGTGTCCCCTTGGGCGAGATTTTTGATCCGCTCTTCCTTGACCGCTTTCGACGTAAGGAGCGAATGCTTGCCCTCCGCCGCGTAGTCGCCGCGCACGCGCTCGAGGGACTTCTCCGCCCGGCTGATTTCCCGGCGAACGTTCTGCGGATACAGGTTGACCGTGATCGAATAGTCTAAAAATGGCAGCGAAGTGATCGCCCAGAAGATCCCGCGCCGCGTGCGCTGCGGACGCCGTTTCAGAATGATGAGGTTGTGGTAAAACCCATCCGAAAAAAAGCCGAAGGCCTTTCCCCCTTGCATCCCTTGGTGCCAGCAATTTTGGTGAATGGTTTCCTCTTCGCGGAACTGGCCGATGGGATCGTAATTGTCGCGCCGGAGGTAAGAGGGATTGAAGAACGTCGCGTAGTAGCGAAACAAATCGTCCGTGGACATGGACGTGACGCGGCATCCATGCGGCTCGAAGAGAGAGGTAATGACGCGCCCGTGCTGGCTGAATCCCTCATTGTATTGCGCGAGGATGCGGCGGTAGTGCTCCGCGAGAATGGCCTTGCTCGCGCCAGTGGGAGGATTGGCGGCAATCCGCTTGGAAAGAAACAAGACGAGTTTCTCCCGACGAAGCTGGCCTGATTGCATCGCCCTCCAATACCGATTGAATCGCTCGTTGCGGGAAATGGCCGCCCACGAATCCGGGGCGCACCGTTCGTCGGTCACGGTTTTATACGCCGTTAATTCGTCACGGTAGTCAGAGTCCACCGACCAGCGGATTTGAACGCGGGTGGATTCGTCCAGCGTATGTAGAAATTGCCGGACGGATTGATAGAAGCCGTCCAGGGCATGCTCGCTGGCGTGCCGCAAGTCTGGCACGTCGAGAACGAAGCCCTTGGAAACGAATCCGCGTTTATCGAGGTCGTTCCAAATCACGAGGTCATCCGAAAACCAACCGTTAGGTGCTTGCATGAGAGGAGAGGGGATTGCGCGGTTGAATGGCGGGCGGCATCCAGCCCGTGCCGTTGGCGAAGGTTTCCAGCAAATCCGTGTCGAACGACTTCGGCTTACCCTGCCGGAGCGCGAAGACGTAACCGGTCGTGAGAACGAACGGCAGCGCACCAGCGCCGACGCTGAACGCCGGCGCGTGGTGGCGTGAAAGCATGAGCGCGAAACCGACGCTCAAAAGAAGGCCCGCGAGAATGAACAGGATGTTCATTCCCTCGATGCCCCAGATCTTGCCGTCGCTATCGTCGCCGGCGTGCGTAGCAACGATGTTCATTGTCCGACCGAAATGGTGGGCAGGCCGCCCGCTTGAAACAGCGCTTCGGCGATGACGACGGCGAGGCCGATAAGCAGGCCGCCCACGATGGACATTTTGCCCATATCGGCGTTGCCCGTGCGGACTTGCCAGCCGCCATGAGCGATGACCACGACGGCGATGAGGAAGAGGAATTTGGAGATGATTCCGAGGCCCTCGGACATGGCTCCATCCAGGGCGACTGCGAAGATTGGGGTGTTCATAGGAGCGGCACCGTATGCGCGAAATGAAAAGCGGCTGCTCCCAGTTGGGAGCAACCTATCAAGCCGATGATGAACGCCCCGAAGCGCGAGGCTTTCGACATGCCGATTGCATGGCAGAGCTGCTTGGCGCAGCGGATGTAGTCGGGATAAAGCTCTTCGGTGCCGACGCCGAGCGCGCGGGCGAGATAAATCAAATCATCGTCGGAGACCCACACGAGCCGGGACTCGATTTTTGAGATTTTGCAGCGGGTGGCATCCTCCATGCCGAGGAGTTGAAGTTTGATGGCAAGGTCGTTCTGCGACCAATTTCGCCTGCTGCGCAGTCGGCGGACTTCGGGACCGATGACGTTCAAGTTTCTCATAGCTTTGTGGCTTTGAGAACTCCGACACGGCGTCGGAGGAACCGTCAGATGGTGTGTGAGGAGCGCGTCTCAAATAGTGACGAAGCGGTCATTTCCGACCACTCGTCACAGCGAATCTGGCTGGCGCAACGCCTGCCGCAATCGAGTGGCCGACCGGCGCCCCAGCCGGATTTTCGATAAGTCGCTACAGATCGAAAGGCGTTGAGCAGCCCAACAAGACACTGCAGCTAACCCCTAGCCGGGACGCGTAAGCGATTAATCCCTAGCCGCCTCGTATGAATTAACCTGAACACATTTCGAAACCTGGTCGACCTCGGCTTACTGCCGAGGTTTTTTTGTGCCATAGAAGAGTCGCGCGAGACTCGATGAGCTGCCTGGCCCCGATTCAGTCCGCAATTACGAGAATCCAGATTCCCCGTATTCATCGACAGAAAAGGTCGGATGCCCTATCTGCGCTAATGAAGTTTTGGGGCCTCGCGTGGCCGCGATGGGCTGCCGGTCTGGCGGCATCCTCAGCCCGATGGACCGCCTCACGCGCTGAACTGTGCCGATCGCCCAGCCTTCAATATTGCGCAGATTACTTTCCCCAGGTAGACGTTTCAACGGAATCGAGCAACGACTTGAGATTGGAATGATTCTCGGGATCATTAGGATTTTTCGGAAGTAATTTGATAAGCTTGGCAGCCATTGTGCCGGCTTCGCCTCTGTATCTTTTTACAAACTCTTGAAAATCAGTGGATGCAGAATTGTCCGCTGAATCACTAACAACCTTCCAAGCGAGGAGGGGAACGCCCACTTTGGCGCAAACATTCACAAGTCCCCCCAAGTTCATATCGACAGCCTGTGCTTTCGTTGTTTCACGTAACCGTTCGCGAAACACATTGGAGGCGATAAAGAGTTCTCCTGAAGCGAGTCGGATCGAACGACAGTCTTTCAGCATTTGAGGCGTCGCTTCGGGAATTGGAAACTCAGGGGAAAGGACAGTAGAGGCATCCTTGCCGAGAACAAATCCCGCCTGCGACTGGCTGCCTTTTTGATACTCCACAACATCGGCAATTCGTACGCATTCCCCGACGGATAGCTGATTAGATAGCCGTCCGGCGGGTCCTGTTGAGATCGCCAAGTCGCAGGGGAACCGTGACAGAACGATAGCCGCAGCCACAGCTGTCTGCATACATCCGCTTCCCATCTTCAAGGCATAAATATGGTGACCTCCAAGTTTCATCGTCGTAACCGTGCTTCCCAAAACATTTTTCGAGGGGACTACGGCGTCCACCTGAGCCTTGAACGCCGACAAATCTGCGTCCAAGGCATAGAAATATACGATCTCGCTTCCGTATAAATGCGGTAAAAAAAGAGCGCAGAAGGCACTTAACGCGCGGAACTTCATTGACTTATAGAAACTAAAATTTAGTTCGAAAACCTCGTTGACAGGCTGGGATGTAGTAACTACTCCTTTTCCCTGTCATGGGCAAGGCAACAAGACGCGGCTTTCTCAAACTTGCGTGTTTCGGCACGCTCGCATCGACGCCATTGATAGCGATTGGAATTAAAGCAATCGCTCCAAGAGAAGAAAAGAAATCAGTCCGAATTAAGCCAAACGACCCCGCGAGTTGCTCACCTTCCTTTCTTCGTTTATGCCGCCGGGCACGTTTCGATAATGTCGAGGCTGCGATAAAAGTGGCGCGACGTATAAAATATGGATGCACAGTTTATATTTAACAATTTGCCTACCCCCAACCTCAGAAGAGGCTTATGGGATGGCTCAGCCCAAGGCGCTTAGGCGCCTTGGGCTCCTACTTTCGATAATCCGGAGATATGGCCTTCCGCAAAAAACAGCCGATCAGTCAAATAGGTGGTGGTGCCATTGCTACTGGCCTCCGACAGGTCGTAAAGCAGCTTAATAAAGGCGAATTCGATTCTGCTTTAAGTATGCTCGATGAACTGTCGGCTACACCGGCACTCTCGGATGATCGAAAATGTCAAATCGCTTCCTTGGCGGGGCAAGCCCTTCTCCTACAGGGAAAATTCGCCCAAGCTTCCGATACTTTTCAAAAAGCTTGGCAGATAGGGAGTGGCACTTCCACTAACTGGTTCAAGGCTGCGCTTGGCCGAGTCACTGCACAATTGCGAAATGCTGATATTGACGGGGCAAGCAAGACTGCAATTAGGGCGCTGAACCAAGCGAAACAAGCTTACCAGCAATATAATACGCAACTTGGCACCGCTTCCCAAACTTTCGCCCAGAGTGGAAGTATTCAAATTGCGCCAACTCCTATTTTACCGAGCACCGTTGCGTTTCGGATTGGGCAGCAGTTTTGGATTGAAGGAGAAACTGATCGGGCTGCGGGTTTTTATGCAGAGTCACTTAAACTGGATCCGAAAGGAGCTTTCTCGGCAAGAATTGCACAGGCTCGAATCGCTTTAGTCAACGAAGATTACGAAACTGCTTATAGCGGGGCTTTGGACGCTCTAACGGTTGGAAAATTTAGCGCCCAGACACTCTCTGCTTGGCCGGTCTTGATTGCGGCCGCCCAAAAACTCGGGCGATCTGGAATCGGCAAACCACTTATTGACGGACTTTCCCAAGCAGTTCCTTCCGTTCGGGGACGCGCGAAATTACTGATTGTCCAGACTCTACGTGCATACAATAATTCCAGCTGGATCGAACTTGCCACGATTCAGGCCGGAGAAGATCCTTACTACATTTTGCAAGCTCAGTTCGGAAAAATGAAGCTTGCTAGCAATTCTTCCGATATAAACGCAGCTGCGGATCTAATAAACACTCCAAACCTTGGCCCGATGGAATGGCTCGGAGCGGCCAAAGCAGTAGTTATTCAAAAGCTGGTCGGAAATGGGTCACCGGAAACAGACAGTTTACTTGCAGAAGGGGTTTCTCGTCATGGAGCATCTTGGAGACATATCTTTCTACACGGCTTGGCTCGAGCTTGCGTCCAAGCCAAGCGACCTGATTTAGCGATCAATCTGATTGAGTCTGATCCTCAGACGCTGAGCGACAATAAATCACTCTGGCTGTTGGCCAGTTTGCAGCGTAGCCAAGGAAATATATCTGTAGCGGCTTCCTTGTTTGAAAAACTTTCAGCGCTCAAAAATATTCCGCCTCGGTTTCAAGTATTGGCCACGATTGAGTGGATGCGCTGCATTATTCAATTGGACGACACAGAAGCATTGGATGCCGCAGCTCCTCAATTGTTGGCGACCGCTAATCAAATTCAAGATTACGAACTGTTGCTAGACTTGGCTAGGCAGATGAGTCAAGCACCATCTCAGGCTGCTGATCTTGCTCCGCAGGTATTTGAACGAGGAGAGAATCTTGCGGTTAATCTTTTAGCTTCAGAGGAAAATCCGACTGCCGCACTTCAGATTCTTTTCAAACTCTCACGGCGGCAAAGTGATTTTGGAAAGGACAAATCCATTATCAAGCAATGGGAGCAGCTCACAGCGTACCAGCGAAACTGGCTTTGGACTAAGGCCGGAGTCTTTTGGCAGTATTTGTCACTAGTTTTCGATGCATACCGCCATGTTGGGAATTTTACACAAGCCGATTCCTTAGCTCAACAATATTTGAATGATTCGGCCACACCGCCGAATGGGGTGGCAGAAATTGGAATTCCCCAGGCTCTGTCACTGATTGAACGTAACAAGACAGCGGATGCGTTCAAATGGTTTGAATGGATTGTTGGGCAGGCTCCGACTTATTCGGCGTGCGCTTATGCCTATTATTGGCTCGCCTTGCGTTCGGTTCAGGGTAATGACCGTCCCAAGGTTCAGAGCAATGTTCAATCTTTGCGCCTTGCCCTGGGTAGCTCTCTAGGCATGCATTGGAAGCAGGAGTTGGACGTCAGATGCCGGCTTCTAAGCGGTATCCCAGTAGCTCAAATTGCCGCTGAAACCACGTATTCTATTGATTTTCTCCAGAGTCAGTCTTCGGAAATTCAGCAAGACCAGGCAAAATTGTGAAAAAATCTTGGCCCCAAGTTGGCTCGCTTGTAGCAGTTTTATTGGCTATTGCATTCCCCGCAGAGGCGGTTCCGTTGGCGACATATACACAGGGCTCCGCCGGGACTGCGACCCATCAGTTCAAGAATCCTTGCAAAGTCGTCGTTCAAGCTGATCCGGGCATTTCGGCGTCTCGCAATCTATATTTGGAGCCTGTTTCTTATACCTTTAACGCCACGGCGAAGCCAGCTCCAGGCTGGAAAGCTCATCAGTTTAGCTATACTAATTCTTTAGGTAATCTTGTAATTACAAGTCTTGGTGATTCGACGACTCCTTCTAATTTTCAAGTTCCGAAAGATCTCACCGGCATTATATCCAGTACGGCATATCTTTTCACCGTTACTTTTATAACCGAAAGGAAACATCCCGGAACAAACACTCCAGAATATTCGGAATCTATTCAAATTATCGCTCAGATCGTTCCCGATCTTACGCCTCTTGATATTGATAAAAACGGGCTGCCTGACGTTTGGGAAACTCAATACTTCGGTCATGTGGGAAACAGCCCATTCGTCGACTCCGATAATGATGGTCTAAGCAACTATCAGGAATATCTGGATGACACTAATCCCAATGATTACACTAGTTTCAAAGCCCAAAAGATTTCATCTTTTAGTTTTGATCGCTTAAATTGGGCTTCTGACCAAGGGCAGCTTCCTCAGGCTGTCAATGCGCAGCTGGTGGACGGGTTTATCGGCAAGGGATTGCGAATTGATACGAACGGTCAAACAATCCGGTATGCACGAACTCGGTATGATGGTTCGTCGAATGTTTCTCTAAAACAAGGAACCATCCGATTTTGGTTTAAAACCGATTGGGATCCCTCCCAGTCGGCAATGTCTGGAACTTTTAGTCGGTTTGTAGAGCTTGGTGCGTGGACGGGAAACAATAGCATCGCATGGTGGGCTTTACACGCCCAAACAGGTTATCGGCAACTCACATTCGGCGAAATAGACGGACACGGACACTGGATCGGTTGGAATACCCCCGCGGCAAATAACATCTACTGGACTCCCAATAAATGGCACCAATTGGCGCTGACTTACACTCCTACTCAACGAAAGTTATTTATCGATGGTGCGCTAGTTGGAAGCGATTCTACGGTTTGGAACTTGGATGTTGATGTCGCTAAATTTGGCTCCTATGGTTTAACTTTTGCCAGCGACGGGTATCAGAGCCAACCTCTTAAAGGGGTGATCGATGAAATCGAAATGTTTAATAATGTCATACCAGATGCAACGATTGCGTCTGATTATGTCACCGCCAATGCTACGAATCCCGACAACGTCACAGTCTCGAATCCAACTGCCGATCCAGATAGCGACGGTCTAAACAATCAAGCGGAAGCCTTTTATCGCACCGATCCGAACAATGCAGACACGGACGGAGACGGAATCGATGACGGATATGAAGTCGCTCATGGTATGCGGCCCAAGGACATTTTGGACGGCTTGGAAGATGCCGATGGAGATGGCGTGCCGAACGTATACGAATATAAACACGGCTGGGCTCCATTCACTTACGGTCGAGTCTCTGATCCCACTCATCCAGTAAGCAACCCGCCAGCCGTATTGCAGGCAAATTCCAATCTCTCAGTCGACAATCCCTCTGCGCACCAATACAAGACTATTTCTGGAGCGCTCAATGCCTTGGGAGCAAATGACGATTACGCGGTGATAGACATTAAGCAAGGCCCTGCATACGCGGCGGCTGTCTATATTTATAAACCCGTCTTATTGTTGGGCGAGGCTGGCAATAAGCCGGTGGAGATAACAAATGGGTCGTCGTCGGGAGACTCGATGCTAAACTTATACCAAGCGAGCGTCGTAAGTGGACTTTGGCTGCACCACAATTACGCCTATACGGGATATGCAGTATATTGCAATACTTATGGGAGTATCAATTTTGAGCAGCGATTTGTGAATTGTATCTTTTCAGATAATAATAACGGTCCTGGGTTTTCTGGTGCGGCGGCAGTTCAAATAATTAGCGGCAATGTTTCCTTCATAAATTGCACCTTTATGCGGAACTCCGGCTGGACCAATGCAAACAGTATTTCCGGTTACGGAAAGCTGCGGATCGTCAACAGCATTATTTGGGATAATGTCAATAACGCGCTACCCGAAATTCAATTTAACGCGCCCGACGTCACGGTTCAAAATAGTATTATTTACGGTGGGCAATTCGGCGCCACCAATTGGGATCCTCGACTAACTCGTAGCGGGTATCTTATTAAAGGATCTTTTGCTATCGACCACGGTGCTGCGTCGAATAATGCGGCTTTTGATTTCCAGGGTGAATCTAGGCCTTCAGGCCTAGCCCCAGATATTGGAGCCGATGAGTTTAGAGATCAGGACACGGGTGGCGGTGATGGCCTGCCCGATTGGTGGGAAATCAAGTATTTTGGCAATCTGACGGCACAAAACGCAACTGGTGATCCAGATAATGATCGCTTGATCAACAAATACGAATACGAGTTTGAAGATGATCCAAACAACCCCACGACCAATCCGTATAGCAAAGGAGATTTGTTCGATGCCTTGGCGGATATTCACAACCCCCTCTATCCTTCCGAATGGATCGCGGATGATGATGGGGACGGACTCTCGAATGGATGGGAATTGTATTATGGCACTAATCCGCAAATCAAGGATACCAATGGCGATGGCGTTTGGGACGGGATTTCCGTTGGTTCGGGAATCGATCCGGTAAATACAGATATTGACGGAGACGGGATTTCTAACGCCACCGAAATCGCACGTGGAACCAGTCCGTATCTTACAGATACCGACGGAGACGGTGTCAGCGATGCTTTGGATGCCTTTCCTCTCGATCCAACGCGCTCTGTAGCGCCTTCCGGCAGTAGTTCCGATACTACCCCTCCCACGATTACCCTTGACCAACCAGTAGGGGCCATTCCGCAATGATAATGATTAAATCATCAAAGACACTCGCAGTAGGGCTTGCGGTCGTCTTCTCGACGGCTTGGCTACAGAATTCAAATGCGGGCAGTGGAGAAATTCCAGTTTCCGCGTCTCCGTCCTTACAGGAGTTAACAAGCTTTCCGGCACTTCCTGAAGGTTTGATTCCAGTTTTAGAAAAGCAATCGCAGACCGAGCGCAATGCCTTGGGCGAGGCATTGCGGGAATTTCAAGCTCAGGATAGCGCAGACGACAACTCCGCGTTGGAAAAATTTGCCGAGGATTTCCCCAATTCGTCTTGGACGGCTTCCGTTTGGCTAAATCTGGGACAACTCTTTTACAATGATGGCGAGTTCACAAAGGCTTTGGCCGCGTGGAAGCATGCTTGGGAGCTAACAAATGATCTTTCGACTCCGGAAGCGAAACGCGTCGGGGATTTTGCAATTGCAAAATACTCGCTGATGTTGTCCAGGCTCGGACGCAAGGATGAGTTAACGAATGTCCTCGGCTCGCTAAACGGACGGTCGATTGCCGATGGTGCCAATGTGTATTTGCATGCAGCCAGAGATGGTCTGTGGATGATGAATAACAAACCGGAAGTATCGTTCCGGTGCGGTCCGGAGGCTTTGGCTTCGATCCTACGCTCCAAAAACAAAGATGTAGGAACGCATTTTACCCAGGAAACACCTTCTGCAACCACCGGCTTTTCGCTAACGCAGGTTGCGGCTTTGGCCGATAAGCTAGGGATGAATTTCCAAATGGCCAAGCGCGCTCCGGGCGCGACGGTCATCGTTCCTTCCGTAGTTAACTGGAAGGTCGGTCACTATGGAGCCATTGTTGCAAAAAACAAAGATCGCTACCTGATGGTCGATCCGACATTTGGAACGAGGCATTGGATCACTGCCTCTACGCTCGATCAGGAAGCCTCAGGCTATTTCCTCATCCCTGCTGGGAAACTTCCCGATGGCTGGACCTCCGTTGATCATGAGGAGGCTAAGCATGTTTTCGGAAAGGGGTACACCAGCGGACAAGATGGCTCGGACACAAAAAATACCGACGTTACGTGTCAAGGCTGCCCGACATCGCCAATGGCCCAGTATCAATTTTTCGCGATGACAGCCAGTCTGACCGTGGGCGACACCCCTGTTTCATACAAGCCCGCTTTTGGTCCCGACGTAACTCTTCGTGTTAACTACAATCAGGTTGAGGCCGATCAGCCAGCCAGCTTAACATATACCAATTTTAGCTCGCAGTGGGAGTGTTCTTGGGCATCGTATCTTGAAGACTCGGGAACAACTGGTTCAGGTAGCTTGAAAATCCAGCTTCCGGGAGGTGGGGCCGAATCTTATACTTATAATTCCTCCTCGGGAAAATACCTCCAAGACTATACCCAAAGTCCCGCGACGCTCCAATTTACAACCTCGCCGGTTACTTATACTCGAACCTTACAGAACGGAGCTTCTTATGTTTACTCGCAGGTCGTAGGTTCTGGAAGCAGTCGAAGGATTTTTCTATCCAAGATTATTGATCCTGTTGGAAGTATACTCCAGTTTCAATACGACGCGATCTACCCCTCTCGCATTAACCGAGTTTATGATGCAACGGTAACTTTTGGAGCCGCGTCCAATTACACTCAACTTGAGTACAATGACGGCGATCCGTATCGTGTAACTAAAGTAAGAGATCGTTTCAGTCGATATGCGTCGTTTGTATATTCAACCGTGAATGGTGTCAGGCGCTTACAATCGATCACCGACCCTGTTCTCATTACGTCGAGTTTTGAATACAATCCTAGCGGTCAACTTACAACTCTTACCACCCCGTATGGAAAAACGAGCTTCATTTTCGGCGATATTCCCGGAGTGAATTCACCGGAACCACTCTTACGGTGGGTCCAGGCTAAAGACCCTTATGGAGCAATCGAGCGCGTCGAATTTAATCCGTATTCGAATCCACTCAATACAACCGCTCCAACGAACGAAGTTCCGACTGCAGCAGGGACGCCGAATACAATTCCCTCCGGTGCCTTTGTAAACAGCTACATGCAGTATCGCGATAGTTTCTATTGGACGAAAAAGCAATGGATGGAGGCACCTGGAGATTATACGAAAGCGCATATTTATCACTGGCTGCATAAGGATGGGGGCACGGGATCCATCATCACCGGAATTTTAGAAAGCGAGAAAGATCCCTTGGAATCTCGCATTTGGTATTATTACGACAACCCATACGATCCGCCTCGGCTTGGGCCGGTATCTCAGCCAAAAATCGTCGCTCGAACCGTTGAGGACGCCTCCGGGGTCGTCAAGACCCAGGCGACTCTGTATGAATATAATGCTCAAGGAAATGTCACTAAAATCACCGATCCGAAAGGGCGGGAAACGGATTTTCTATATCTTTCCAACGGAATTGACGTCCAATATATTAAGCAAAAGACGGCATCCGGCTTCGATACCGTCGCAGAGTTTCAATACGATACAGGCTATCCAAATGCCAGCTATCCACCACGCTGTCCCAAAAAGTATATCGATGCTTCCGGCCAGCCGACGACCTTCACATATGACAGTCATGGCCGCGTTCTCACGATTCTCAATGCGCTTAATGAGACGACGCAGTTCATTTATCAAACGACTGCCAGTGCCGCAGATTACGGCAAGTTAAAAACGATTATTCGGCCTAACACTGCCGAGACTCTGAATTTTGCCTACGATAGCGCCCAGCGAATCTACACAAAGACAAATAGCGATAACTACATACTTACATATTTTTACGACAACATCGACCGCCCGACCAAGATTCAATATCCCGATACCTCATCGGAAAACTTTACCTACGATAAACTTGATCTCGGCACTTATCGTGATCGCTCGGGAACCGCGACGATTTATCGCTATAACGCCCTTCGCCGGATGGTCGCTCAAATCGACGCCCTTAACCATACCAATCAGTATAAATGGTGCAAGTGCGGCAGCCTTGATTCCATGATCGATGGCAACGGTCACACGACGCAGTGGAATAGGGATATTGATGGCCGTGTGGTCAAAAAGATTTATGCGGATACCAAATCGGAAACGTCCACTTACGAATCTCTGAGCGGGCGGCTTTCAACTCTTGTAAATGGAAACCTACAAACAAAGACATATCACTACAATGTCGATAATACGTTGGCGAGCGTTGCCTATTCTGGAGGGTCTGCACCTGGCGTATCGTGGGGATACGACACCGTTTACAAACGAGTCACTTCGATGTTGGACGGCTCTGGCACGACGAATTACACCTATGTGCCGGTCGGAACGTTGGGTGCGTTGAAGTTATTTACTGAAGATGGACCTTTGGATAGTGGGACTTCCGACAAAATCACTTATACCTACGATGCCATCGGTCGCTCGAAGACGAGCAACGTGGGATCTGCGGGCACTGAAAACAAGATCATGTGGTATTTTGACAATCTAAGTCGCCTCACTCAGTTAGACACAAATTTGGGAAGTTTCACATTTCCGGTCTATGATGGGACGACGAATAGAATCAAAGAAATCGATTATCCAAATGGAACAACTGGGCATCGACAATCCACAACCTTTCAATACTTTGGAAATTCGGGCGATCGTCGGCTTTCACAAATCCTAAATCTGTCCGACGGCGCTAATCCATCCAGCATTCTTTCTAAGTTTGATTATGTGGGCTACTCGTTGGACGGACGGATTAAGTCCATGCAAACCCAGCTTGGAGCTTCTGCCGCGAACCAATATACTTATGGCTACGATGGTGTTTATGAGCTGACATCCGCCATACGTAAAGTTGTAAGCACCGGCACGACGGACAAGACTTTCTCCTATGGCTACGACAAAGCTTGGAATCGCACAAGCGAGCAGCGAGATTCTACGCTGACCACTTGGACCCCCAATTCTGTCAATCAACTCGTCTATCGCTCTGGAGGTGGCAAACTACTCGTGGCTGGGCATACCAACGAAGCAGCGACGGTTACGGTGCAGGGTGCAGGTGTCCCGGTTGATTCTGGAAACAATTTTTCGACGCAAATCAACGCGTCGGGGACGATGACCCTCTCGATAACGGCTACCGATTACAGCCCAAACCACAACACGACACCGATTAAGCACTGGTTGGTTTCCTCGTCGGGAGCGTCGACCGCGACTTATACTTACGACAACAATGGCAACCTTCTATCAGACGGCACGAAGAGCTATGAATGGGATGCTGAGAACCGTCTAACGAAAATAACCGTCGGCTCGAACGTCTATGAATTCGCGTATGATGGCTTTAACCGGCGAGTGTCTGAAAAGCTCAACGGCAGCACAACTCGCACTTGGATATGGAGTGGTCTGCGAATCGTTGAGGAGCGCAATGCCACCGGCACGACGGTAACGAAGCGCTTCTATCCTCTCGGGGAACAATGGATCGGAGGATCGAGCGCTGGCAATTATTTTTACACTCGAGATCACCTCGGAAGTGTTCGGGAGATGACAAACTCATCTACGGCCATCGTAGCGCAATACGACTATGACCCTTATGGGCGGATCACAAAGCTGAACGGTACATTGGACGCCACATTCCTTTATACAGGACACTTTTATCACCAAGGAGCGCAGCTGACGCTCGCCCCCTATCGTGCGTTCGACGCAGAAGTCGGGAGGTGGCTATCCCGAGATCCATCGAATAATTATCCTCCCTCAAATCTTTATTGCTATTGCTATAATAGCCCTATTACGACAATTGACCGAGACGGGCGTGACCCTGTATTGGCAGTGGTTGGTGGTGTGGTCGGAGCCATCTCTGGTGGATTCGCAGGTCAAGCTTCTGGAGGAGGGTGGGGAGCGTTAACAGGTGCCATTGCCGGAGGGATTGGCGGCCTTGTAGGGGGATCACTGGATAATCCGGTAGCAGGAGGGTTTGTTTCAGGGGCTCTTAGTAGTTTAATAGGAAACCTTCTTAATGGAACGGCATTTTGCAATCCCTCTGGAACGGTAGGTGCGGCGCTTGCATCTGGAGCAATAGGTGCTGCGGCAGGGGCGGGTGCGTGGGGGTTGGGAGCTTTCGCTAGCCATTCTGGTATTAGTACTGAAATTGAAAACGCCGTGAATCTATTTGGCGCTGCTGGAACTGGGTTCGTGGGCGGTCTAGCAGGAGGCTTTTCTGATTCATTAGCTGGAACATTGTCGCAGTAATATGGTGCCGAGAAAGGTCTTACTAGGAGGGGTTTTCTACATCACATGGTTAGTGGTAAGTACACTCTGGCCAATGGGATTGCTTGTCGTGACCAGAAAAAAGACAATTCATCAACTTTTGGAATTTTTAAATATTCCCGGACGAATTGGCGTTTTTCTGTATCTAGGGATTACAGTTTTGCTTCTATTGCTATTTATTCCATTTATTAAATGGTTTTTTCAGAGAAAAGCTTGCGCCGATTAGGTGGATAGCGAGCTTTATTAACAGCTATAGGCTTTGACGATGAGCTATCTATGGCAACGCCCACGGTATCGTCACCTAAATTCCTCGCAGGGCATGCCTTATTGCGGGGGCTATTAGCGATTGTAGTCTTCCTGGGGCACGGCCAATTCGAGAAGCTATGGCCATCCAAATGTCTATTATCTAAGTGTTACGGTGAACTATACGGCTGGAATAACCAAGCTGTGGATATATTTTTTACATTAAGCGGCTTTATCCTCATTTATATTCACCGTCCAGAGGGTTCTGCTCGATGGCAAAACTATTTTGCTTCCCGTATAGCAAGAATATATCCTCTCTACCTCGTTGCGACAACATTTGCGTTGACTCTTTTTGCAATTTGTTCAGCGAGTGGATTTAAACGAGTTTACGCTTTTGATTTTCCAAGTCAGCATGCTCCCCTTCTGGATGTATGGCCTCCCTTGCTAATCGTAGAGAACTTTATCGGAATTCAACAATGGACTGCTATTGGAGGAGTTCATAACAGTATCAATTTTCCTGCATGGTCGATCAGCGTCGAACTTTTACTATATCTCACCCTTTATCCTCTGTTCCGATGGCTTTATCGCTACATTCGCATCACGCCAGCCTTGGCTTTACTATTGAGCACCTTATCGCTGGGATGCAATGTTCTATACCAATTCGGTATTGATCCAATCTCTGGATCGAGCCTGCTTCTACGCGGCATTACCGGATTCGCAGGCGGAGCATTTTTGTACCGCGCCATCTGCAACGAGCAGCCTCCCGACTTTTCACGTCCTATATTTACAATGGGTCTTGTTGCGTTCAGTTGTACTGCCTTGAACGTGATCCCGAGAGAGCTGTTACCCTTGGCTGCTTTGCCGCTATTGTATCAAATATCGATATTGAAAATAGCGAGTGAAAAGATTGAAAGCTTCTGCCGCTTGCTTGGTGATCTAAGTTATCCAGTCTATCTCATTCACATTCCGGCAATGAAACTCATCCTGTTTGTCCTCGCCCTCTGGGGAATGGATACGATTGGAATTTTCAATGCCTCGTCAGTCTTCAAGCTCTCTTATATTTCAGTCACACTTATAATTGTTTTCGGAGCGGCTTTTCTCTCTCACAAGTTTCTGGAAAAGCCTGCTCGACAATATATCAAGGCTCGGTTTTCAAACGGAGCTGCGGAGAACTCTCGATAGGAGTGTTATATTCATCGGATCTCG
Source organism: Terrimicrobiaceae bacterium (assembly GCA_028713285.1). Taxonomy (GTDB): domain Bacteria; phylum Verrucomicrobiota; class Verrucomicrobiia; order Chthoniobacterales; family JAATET01; genus JAATET01. The sequence goes on along the minus strand of JAQTOP010000003.1, from coordinate 38,902 downwards.
CTGATGCGCTTCTATTCAAGTTGCCGCGTTGTTCAGGACGAGTAAGAGGGCTTCAGCAGGCTAAGGAATGGGAGGCGAAGCGCCTTCTGGTGGGTATGGGGCAAAAGGATGCATCCGCTGAAGCTGGGATTCGTCCGACTCATTGTAAGCGACACGCGGAGCACCAGTAGCGAGGGGCGATCCATAAGCGTCATATCGAGAGGGTATAACAAATATGGAAGAAATGGATCGGTGGAATCGCTGAGGGTGGATGCGAAGGGGAGGTTTCGAGTGAGCCGGGAAAGGCGGGAAGCACTGCTGGCGGAGTATGATCCCTCATGAAATAGGGAAAAGGGCTGATGAAAATCCTTGCAGTGCAAGGCGACGGTCTCCTACTGTCCGGGGAATGAAAAGGTTCCTCTTGCTGGGCATGGTATTCCTCGGTGCGGCTTTCGCTTCGGCGCATGCGGAGCAGATCTATGACAACGAGGGACACCTGATCGCCTACCAGTATCCCGACGGCTCGATTGACCGATACACCTACGACTCTTCCTGGCGCATGGTTTCCTTCACGGGTCGCGACGGCAAGGAGGTGAAGTATTCCTACAAGTCTGACGGCACGATGGAGGTCGTGACAGTACCAAAGGCCAATTGAAGGAGATTTGGCTCGCGAGGGCTATTCTGAAAAAATCCACCGTGGCCCAGGTATGGGAAATGAAATCACCGAGTTGCCTCTGGCGCTGGGTGAGGGGCACGGGGAGGTAAAAGGCTTCACGCCTTTTTGGAAATTCCAACTCGCGGGATGGGGCGCGTATCTCGTTTTATCCTTTCCAACGAAGGTGCTGCTTTTGGGGAGCGTTCGAGCGGCACTGATCACGACATTTGTCCGCGATGGATTGGCCTTTCTGATAACGCTCGGGATGCGAGCCATTTATTGCAAAGCCTATGGGCGTCACTGGCCCATCCTCGGCAATGCCATCCTCATTGGAATCGTAAGTTTGCTCGCCGGATGGGCGCTCGCGCTGTTTTCTCTGGCGCTAGACCATAAGATTGCTCTCGAAGACGCCGTGCTGTTTGGCGAGGTGAATACGATGCGGATGATCTATTTCTGTGCCAGCGTCTTCATGTGCTGGAGTCTGCTGTATTTCGGGATTCGATACATGCGCGCAGCGGCGGATCGGGAGGTGCAATTGGCGAGAGTGGAAACCGAGCAGCAAAGGGCGGAATTGCAATTATTACGCGTGCAGATGAATCCGCATTTCATCCTCAATGCCCTGACGGCGCTGCGCGCGGAAGCCTCTCATCCTGGCCAGCGCCTCAAAGACTTACTGCAGGCGCTTGCGGATTATCTTCGATATTCCTTGGACAATCGGAATCGCGATCAGGTGCCGATTGGGAGCGAGTTCGACGCCATCAAAGGTTATCTCGCCATCGAAAAGGCGAGGTTTCGGGACGAGCTGGAAATCGAATGCAGGCTGGAGGAATCGGCTCGCAACAAGCTCGTGCCGGGAGTATTCATTCTGCCCTTGGTGGACAACGCCATCAAATATGGTCGTAAGACATCCCCGTTGCCATTGCGGGTTCGTTTGACCGTTTCCCAGCCGGAGCCATCGACGCTACGTGTCGAGGTTGCCAATACCGGGACATGGGTGGACGAGCAGCGCCCACGCCCATTTGGCGGATTCGGACTGGAAAATCTCCGTCGTCGGCTTGCGCTGCTTTATCCCGGAAAAGACTGTCTGCGGATTTTGAAAGAAGCCGGATGGGTGACCGTCCAAGTGGATATTCCCGCATGAACCTGCCAGAATTGCGCGCCGTCATCGTCGATGATGAACCTCCCGCCCGAGAAGTCTTGCAGGAGCTGTTGCGCGAGCATTCCCACGTCAAAGTCATCGGCGAGGCGAATTCCGTGGCGGCGGCCACCGAGCTCTGCCTGGACCTTCAACCGAACTTGATCTTTCTCGACGTGCAGATGCGGGACGGCGACGGGTTCGACCTGCTGCCCAAGCTCGATCCGATTCCCGCGATCATTTTCGTGACGGCCTACGATGAGTTCGCGGTGCGAGCGTTCCAGGTCAATGCCGTGGACTATCTTGTGAAGCCGGTCAGTCCCGAACGGCTGGCCCATGCGCTGCAACGCATCGTCCGGCAGCCGCCGACGGTCTGCGCTTCGCTCTCCGAAGACGACAAAATCTTTCTGCGCACGGATACGCAAATGCGCGTGGCCTTCGTCATGGAAATCAGCGCCATCGAAGCGCAGGAAAACTATTCGCGGGTGTGCTTCGTGGATGGAAGCTCGATGCTGATCCGACGGAGCATGAGCGAATGGGAGCGCATTTTGCCGAAGCCGCATTTTCTGCGCACGCATCGCTCGTTCATCGTCAACATCCAGGCCGTGAAGAAGGTCGTGATGAACGGCCGCGACGAACTCGACGTGGAAATCGCGGGCTGCGCAACACCGATCCGGCTGGGGCGCAGGTCGTCCACTCGCTTACGGCAGGCTCTGCGGAGGCCGAATGCACTGGAGCGAGCGGCAGGAAACGACCGCCCAGTCACTTTCTAGGACACGGCTTCCGCAATCCCTCTGGAGCTTAGGATTTGATCGCGTGGCGGACGGCGTCGCCGATGAATTTCTGAATCGTCTTTTTCAGCCGACGGGCACCGAGTTCCTTGTGGATTCCACGCCGAACCAGCAATTCAAAAGTGTCCTCGGAGATCGAGAGGTCGAATCCTCGTTCACGGATTCGAGTGAGTTCCTCGGCAATGGCGATCCGGGCGATTTCCCGCTGGGTGTCGGGAGAGAGCGGCTTGAAAACGATTTTCTCGTCGAAGCGACCGATGAATTCCGGGCGAAAAACGCCATGAAGCTCGGCGAGGATCGCGCGTTCCAATGTCGCGAAGGGGAGGCGAGTCGGACGAAGGAGTTGCCGGGAGCCAATGTTGCTCGTGCAAACGATGACGAATCCGGAAAGGTTGTAGGTGCGGTGATCGGCCAATGTGATGCGGGCGGCATCCGTCATTTGAAGGAACAAGTCCCAGATCAGGCGATGGGCCTTCTCGATTTCGTCGAAAAGGAGAACGCCCGTGCGATTTTCCGCCAGCACGTGCCCGAGGCGGCCGGTCCGGCCAGTTTCGTCGCCCATGAAGAGCTTCACATGATCGACGTGGAGGAACTCCGACATATCGAAGCGGAACACGGAATCGCCGCCGAAAAGATAGCGGGCAAACTCGAGCGTCAGCTCCGTTTTGCCGACGCCGGTAGGACCGAGAAACAAAAGTGAGGCGAGCGGCTTGTCCTCTGGCTGCAAGCCGAGTTGCGCGCGCTCCAGCACGGAGCAGACACGAGGAATGACGTGATCCTGACCTTTGATCTTCGCCGAGAGGTGACCTTCGAGGCCGGAGAGGTGCTGAATGATGGCGGAATAATCAGAGTTCATGTTGGGAAGCCGGGTTGTTTTCGAGATTTACCGAGCCTCTGGCGCAGTGCGTAGTCGGGGCGCGATTGCGTGAACCACGCGGGATAGGTGCCGTCGGGATTGATCGGTGCGACGAGCCGTTTACGGAACGGCTTTTCGCAATGGCGAATGACGGCAGTGAACTTCGGCAGCTTCCGCAATTGATACGGCTCGAAGAACGGCTTGATCTTTCGCTGGTAATTGTAGGACCGCTTTCCCGCGGCCCAGCCCCAGGATTTCTCGACGACTTCACGCTCGCCGATGTTCTTCGAGGCGATGACGGCGGAGTCGTGATTCGCGACGGTAAAAATGAGTTCGTTGCTCAAGTTGAGCATGAGCACGTCGGCGTAGCGTTTATCGAGGGCGCCGTGAATCGACGTGTAGGCTTGCGTGGCGAGAACGATCGTCGCGCGTGCCTCGCGGATGACACCCGCCGCGCGATGATCGGCAAAGGCAGATTCGGCCCCCGTGATGATTTCCTGCCCCTCGTCCGCGAACAGGATAATGAGATTGGCCGCCGCGCGTTCCTCCGCGGATTTGTCAAACCGGCTGAGGGCATGGAAATAGTAGGACAGTTTCAGGATCGTGTTGATGTAGAGCCGTTCGCTCTGAAACTTCTGCGGCATCGCGAGGCAAACGATTTTTCCGGTGTCGATCTCGGAGACGGAAAACGTCGGCTCGTTCGCACAAAAGACCTCGGAGATTTCCGGATTGAGAAAAAACTCGAGATACGTGCTGAGGGTGCCTTGCACGCCGCCAAGCTGCTCCGGCGGTTGGTCGAGATAGCCACGAAACGCGGTGAGGAGTTCGTGCGAACGTTGATCGCCTCGATTCATCAGCGTCTCCAACGTCGCGTCGGAGTCTTCCGGGTTGAGCAGTAGCCGATGGATGTTCGGAATAGTGACGTAGGCGTCGATGTGCCGAAGGATTTCGAACGCGGTCTGAATCGCGAGTTGGGCTTTCGTCGGGAAAAAGGGATTGTTACCTCGTCCGCCGGTGAGCGACATCGCGGTATCCACGATGACCTTCGCGTAGGTGGATGCGGGCACGCCGAGGTTTCCCGTGAGATTGATAGTGTGCGGCGGACGCCAGAGCGCATCTTTTCCTTCCGGCCGCGTTTGCAGCAAAATGAGGTCTTCGCCACGTCCGAAGTGCGCGGCCATCTGCACGAGGATTTCCCAATAGAGGCCTTTTTGATCGAGGCAGACTCCGCCCCAATTTTTGACGTTCTGAAAAATCTGGAACGTGATCGCGTTGATCGCGGATTGGGTCTTACCCGAGCCGGTGCGTCCGGTGACGAGCCAGCCGCGAACGAAATCCTCCATCGACCACGAAACGCCGCCGAGTCGGAGAACGACTTTCCCGGAATTGGAGTCGGCGAACAAACTCCACGCCGCGAAAGTCGCGCCCAAGCCAATGACGACGAACGAAAGCGGAGGCACGAGCAGAAAATACCCCGCGAGCGCACCGATGAGGGATGCCAGAAATAGAAACGAATCAATGAGTTTCATCGCTGGATTTGGGATTGAGCCGACTGACGAGAAAATCGAAAAGCCGCCGCTCTGGATCGGGAATACTTTGCGTATAGGATTTGAAATTTACGGTCGTGACGGCAGTGCCGTCCTCGTAGGTGAGGTGCGAGCAGCCGTCCACGTTCGCGGGCCGAAACACGAAGTTCTGACAAACGACGAAATCAGAGAGTGTTCTGCTGCCGGTGGGTAGGCGCGTGGGAGCTTCGATGGGCATAGGAGTCGAATCCGTGGGTTTTCGAGTAGCGTTTGTGGGCGGCGCGGTAGTCGCGCTTGATTTGGAAAAGGAGCGTCTGCATTTCGCGGAGAGAACGGCGATCCACGGCGGCGGCGATTTTTTCCGCCGTGCGGGTGAACTTGGGTTTGCGCTGACGCAGCAAACGCGAGAGGAAATTCGCGTTGCGCTTCGCCGCGAGAAACTGGCGCTTGGCGACAATGGCCGCTTCGAGATTGCGGATGCTTTGAAAGGAGCGTTGCAAATGGATCGCCTCGGCAGTCTGCGCGTTCCGCAGCGCCTCCGCGTGCGCGTTCGTCAGACGTGGAGAAAACGTGATCCGGTCCGCGTCGAACCGCTGCGAAAGAAGCGCCTGCAACTTTTCCGGGGAATCGAGGAGCTGGCTCCAGCGTTGGTTCTCCTGCTCGAAGCACGTTTTCAAGTAGGTCATCTGGTTCTTGTTCCCGGCGGTATTTGACCGGGACATGCTGCATCCGACATAGCCTCCTTTCGCCGTGCGTGGGCAGAGCGCGACATGGACGTGAAGGTGGTCCGTGTCGTGATGAATGCCGTAGGCGTAGCCGATGGCATCATGAGGATGAAACCGCTCCGCAAATTTCCGCATGATCTTTTTCATCGTGGACTGCAGGACGCGATCGGGATTGATGCCGGCCGCCACGAGCTTGTCGTGAAACGGCTGCGACATCGTGAAGACGAGGCGATGCTGGATGACGGGATTATCCGATGATGTGGGAAACTTTCGGATGTGCTCGAACCACGCTTCGGAAATCCGATGTTTTCTTTCCGCGTTGGTGAGCTGGGACGGCGCGGAGCGCGTGCCGTCCGGGTTCGCGAGGATCAATTGATGGAAGAAACCGCCGGCGTGAACCTGCCCGAGCGTTTCCTTCGAGGCGTAGTCGGCAAATTGTTTGAGCTGCTTTCCCGCGCGGGAATTTTCCAACGACTCGCCGGAGCGTTGCCGCGACGAATGCTTCCGCTCGGAATTCTCGTCGAGGTATTCCAGATCGAGGCGTGATCGCCACGTCTTCTTGAATGGAAAAATCATTCCATTCTTCATGCGAAATCCTCCAGGTGTTCCGTGAGGCGGTCGAGCTTGCGCTCGATGCGTTCAAGCGTGTGCGGGTCGATTTTTCCCTCGGTCGAGATGGCATAGACGATGGCCTCGAAGGTCTCGGTTTTCGTTTTGAAACCGAGCGCGTCGTGAATGGTCGCGAAGCGCAATTTCGCTCCCACGGAAATGTCCAGGTCGATGCGGGTCGTGCCGGGTTTTGCGTTGCGCGGCATTTTATTTAATGACGTTAAGTAATTTCCGGTTTCGGAGAAACCGCTGTGCTTCGGAGCGTGCCTGACACGCGGAGAACGGAGCTTTTTTGCCGCGCAAAAAAGCAGGGCTGTGATTTCCCCCGGGGAAATCACTTTGCCCTATTACATTTGGAAGGGACGAAATGCCGGAGAGGTAAGGAAATGCAAGGTGTCTGAGGGCGGGTGAAGGATTGAACCGGCCCGAGATAGGAGAGGTCTCCCCTTGGTATGCCGGACTCGTGGAAGCTCCACCACAAACGGAAACTTCCCGTTTCCTGCCTTCCCTTGGTGAAACGATGACGCTGCCGATTCGATCCCCCCGCAGCCCGACCAACGGGAGGCGTGAGGACGGATCGAATGGGCGGGCGTGACCAAGCGGGTCGAGAAAGGTGCGCTGATTTGATGGAGACGGTAGGCACGCGGGGCAAGTCTGCGCCGCCCCTGGTGCCGTCAGCGGCTCCGGCAAATGAGCGTGGTCAGTGCAGATGAACTCGGACGAAATAACCACCGATGCGGTTTCGATGGTGCCTGTCGGTTTCCCGGAAGCCGATCTCGGCTGGATGCAGCCGCCGGTTTGAAGGAGGCCGCTGAGCGGAGCGACCGGCTCCTTCAATCGGGCGGCCCGCGCGCCGTTCGCGTGAAAGGTGGCGCTGATTTGGCCGGACGCAGCGGCAGGCCAAATGAGCGCGAGCCGAGCGCGAGTGCGCAACCGGCTTCCATAGTTGTGCTGCGATCTCATAGGGTCATTCCCCTCCGCTGAGTCTGGCGCGGCATCGTCTCGGTGTGACTTCGCCGCGCTGGCATGAATGAAGAGCGAGCAGGAATGCTCTCTCCGGCGAGTGAAGCAGGGACGAGTTCCGGCTTCTCGACGACGCCCGGTTCCTCAATGGCAAACACCGGCTCCTGCTCGGACACGCCCTCGACATGCTGGATGCCGCGAACGAAATCGCTGCCGCGCTGGCCCTGCGCGGCGGCGGAAACGATCAGCTTCGGATCGTTTTCGAGCTTCTGAATCCATGAAGCGAGGTAGGAGGCGGCGTTCTGGAATTGAACGTCGTTCAGAATTCCGGCCTCGTTCGAGAGGAAGGCCGCGCCAAGCTCGGCAACCAATTCTTCCCGCGAGTAGCGATCCGAACCGAACTTCGCCGGCTTGGTGATGCCTTCGCGATCCAGTCGCGAACCGTGACCGGTCGCGTGAATCTTATGCCGATTCGGCATAAGATCCATAATGCCGAAACAGGGATTATGCCGCATGGCCTCCGCTGGAGGCCTATTGGCCGGGCTTTGGCCATGCGGTGGTTCGGCATTATCAGAGGTCATCGAGGAACGAGAGAAGTTGGTCATCGGGTTGGAAGCGTCCTGGCGGCAGCGCCGGAGCGGCGACACGGGAGAGGGCCTTTTCCTTTATCCGCATGTCGGCGTGGATGTAGATCTGGGTGGTCGCGACTGACTCATGTCCGAGCCAGAGGGCTATCACCGCTTGATCAACACCATGATGAAGCAAGTCCATCGCGGTACTGTGGCGAAGCGTATGTGGCGTGACCCGCTTAGCAGCAAGACTCGGGCACGTGCGCGAGGCGGTGAGGCAGTGCTTGCGCACCAGATGCTCAAGCGCATCGCGGCTCAGTCCCTCGCCCCGGATCGACGGGAACAACGGTCTGGTGTCGTCCGAACAGTTGCCGATCCATGCCACAAGCAGCTTGGCGGTGTCACGACGCAGAGGCGTACAACGCTCCTTCCGACCCTTGCCCATGCAGCGGATATGAGCGCCGCTGCCAAGCGTAAGGTCGCCGCACCGCAGAGCCACCAGTTCGGAAGCCCGCAAGCCTGTCTGGATCGCGATAAGGAGCATCACGTGATCACGTCGCCCCGTCCAGGTCGTGCGGTCCGGAGCCGCCAGCAGTGCCGCCATTTCTTCGGCGTCGAGGAAGCTCACCGCGCGCTTCACATAGCGTTTGCTGGGCATCGCCAGGATGCGCTGGCTGTGGAGCAGCCAGGTGGGATCAGTCAACGCGACGTAGCGGAAGAACGAGCGAACCGCGGCCAGTCGCGTATTGCGGCTACGCGCCGTATTCCCTCGCATGGTCTCGCCGTGAACGAGGAAGTCGGCGACCAGATCGGCGTCAATGTCTTCGACCGTAAGTTTGGCTGGGGGCTTGCCCTGTCGAGTGCTCGCGAACCGCAAGAGCAGGCGGAACGTGTCGCGGTAGCTTGCCACTGTATGGCGGCTGGCCTCCATCTGAACGCACAGCCGGTCGGTGAAGAAGCGCTGGATCAGCGCGGGCAAGGTGGCGGCGTTCATTGGTCTGCCTCCTCGCCATTGGAGATGGCCCGGGCCATTGCCAGATCAAGCAACTCTGGCACTGCTTCCAGGTACCAAAACGTATTGTCGGGGGAAGTATGGCCCAGATAGGTCGTCAGCCGGATCATCTCCCGTGCCGGATCTTTGCCGGTGCGATACCAGTTGATCATCGTCCGCACGGCGAAGGTGTGGCGAAGATCGTGGATGCGCGGTCCCCGGCCATGCCGGCTGCAATGCTGGTCAGCTCGCAAGCCGATCCGCTGGCAGGTGTGCGCGAAGTTGTAACGTGCGCTACAGTCGGTCAATCTCGTTCCCTGACAGGTGACGAAGAACGCATCGGGGACACGTCCAAGCAGCCGGTCGCGCTCGGTCGCATAGCTAAGGAGTTGCACCACTACCGTTGGGTCGAGCGGCAGCAGTCGTTCCTTGCCCAGCTTCCCATGCCGGACGTGCAGCACGCCGTTCTCGACGTCGAGGTCGCTCGGGTCGAGCGCCAGAGCTTCACTGATCCTGAGGCCGGTGACGGTGATGAGCCCGAACAAGGTCGAGCAGGTCAACCCGCGCAGGCCGTAGGTCGACCGCAGCGTCTTAGCCGCAGCGATGATCGATGCGATCTCGGCCTCGCTATAGATATACGGGCGGGGTCGGCCGGAGCCGGCGGGCAGCAGCCCGCGCGGTGGCACTTCGTGGGCCGGGTCGAGGCTACTCAGCCATTGTGTGAACAGTCGCACCATGCTGAGCCGGGCCGATCGCGTCGATTTGCCCGCATTGGGCAGGCTCGCCTCCCAACGCAGGAACAGCGCAGTGTCGATATGCGGAGCCGTTTCTTGATCGGCGAACCGGGCGAAGCGGCGAAGCACACGCTCAGCGGTGCGAAGATCATAACCAAGGCTGCGTCTGACGCTCAAGTATTGGTCGAGTTGAGGCGTGAGGTTCATTGCACACCTCCTGCCAGCGGCCAGGGCTGCGAGATGGATCTCAGCCCGTCGATATCGAGCCGCACATACACCATGGTCGAGGTTCGTGATCGGTGCCTCAAGACATTGCCCACCTCGTCGATTGACGCTCCCGCATTCACCAGGAGGGTTGCCAGACTATGACGCAGAAGATGCGATCCCACATAGGGAGTAACCGGCTTCTGGCCGGTTGCGGCCAAGGCATCCTTGAGGATGGCATTGACGATCTGGCCGCCCTTGAACGCACGATGCGGCGCCCGGTGCGTGACGAACACTGTTCGGCAACTCGTCTCACCACGCTCCTCACGAAGATATCGGCTCAGGACTTCGCCAACCTCGGCTGTGATCGGCAAGCGATCATGGAGCTTACCCTTGCCGCGGACCAGCAACTCACCCGCACGCCAGTCAATGTCGTCGAGCTGGATTGCGATGACCTCGGCCGCGCGGAGACCGAGCCGCGCCATCATCATCAGCATGGCATAATCGCGCGCGCCATGCTGGGGGTTCCCTCGCACCGAGCAAAGAACGGCCTCAACCCCATCGGGCGACAAGTGCCGGGGCAACCTCGCGTTCCAGCGCTTTGCCGTCTTGGGGAGACTCAGGGCCAGGTTGCTCGCCGTTACCCCGCGCCCGAACAGATACTGGAAGAAGGTCCGAAGATGGGTCGTGGCTGGCCTGTGTCGATACGGGTACTTGTTGGTCAGCAAGTGCTGAACGAAGCCCATGGTGTCGGCGGCCCGAAGACGTGTCAGGTCGATCTTACCAGTTCCAAAACGATAATCGAGGAACCGGTGAGCAAAACGCAAAACATGATAGATGGAGCGTGGGCTCAGACCTCGCTGCTTGACGAGATAGGCTTCGTAGTCCGCCAGCAACGCCGCCCGTGCGATCTGAGCTTCGGTCAATGGCACCGGCTGTGCCACTCCGATATCAATCAGATGCTCTGCAAATCGTCGGGCAAGATGGTGAAAGCGGATCGCCGCATTTCGTCCTCGCCCCGTCGTTCGCGCCAGTTGATCAGCAAGGTCAGGGGTCAATGCCGAGGGGGCGACCCCGGCGGCATCCATCAGGCGGCCCAGTTTCCGCACGAGATTCCTGTAGGTTTTGATCGTCGCCTCCTTGTAGTGGGAAGCGGCAAAGCTTTCTGCGAACGAGTCCACATAAGGATCGACGCAGCTCTTCAATTTATCGGTTGTATTCATGGTACTCAGTGGTTTCTGAGTAGTCAGGATAATGCCGAACCACCGCATGGACAGAGCTCGGCCAACAGGCCTCCTGCGCAGGCCATACGGCATAATCCCTGTTTCGGCATTATGGATCATTTCGTGAAAGAGCGTGTGGTGATAGTCCTCCGACGTGCGAAAAGTGGCGGACGCTGGCATCTGGATCACGTCGCGCTGCGGGGAGTAAATGGCCGCAAAGCCCACATGATGGATCGGGCAGAGTTTGGCCTCGGCAACAATGGCCTCCGCCTTTTCGCATGGCCGCTGGTCGGTCTGCGGGAGGGTTAAGGCCGGTGGCGTGATTCCCTCGGTCTGGTCGAGATTGAAGACATTCGACCAGCGAATGAACGGAACTCGGGCCTGCGTGCCGTCTGCCCGCACGAAAAGTTTTCCTTCGGCGTCCCGTTTTTCGAGAACTTTGTAATAGATAACCGGCGTGGATTTCTCGCCTTTGCGGACGTGACCGCCAAGGTCGAGGGCCTGCTTGAACGAAACCCAGAAGGGTGACTTAAAAGGAGCGGAGCCAAGCAGGAGGGAATTGATGCCGCGATACGGCTTCTGCGAAACGATGTTCTGCGCCGAGAGCCACGGCTTTTGCCACGGCACCGTCCCACTTTTCAACTGCTCGATGAAGCGCGCGGTGATGGCCTCGTAAATGTCCCGGCTCATAGCGCGACCTCGATCCGGGCCATGTCGATCGCTGCCTCCGCGTAGTGCAATGGCAGCTCGAACTCTCGGGCGATGACGGCGGAAAGGGCCTCTCCGTCGAGCGTCTGCGTGAAAAGCGGCGTCTCGTCCGCACCGATTCGACGGTCGATGTAGCGGAAGAAGTAGTCTTCGAGAATGGTCGTGTGGAGGTCAGCAATGGGCTGAGGCATGATGAGTTTGTGTGGATGCGTCACAGCCGCTGGCCGTGACAGATGGTGTTGATGATCCGGCCGAGATCTTCTTTTCGGACCGGAATTGGAGAGACGTTGAGACCGGGGTCGATGCGTCCATGCGCATCGCAAACCCAGCAATCCGCCACATAGGCTGCCTGCGGAATCTCGGGCGAGGCGGGCGTATAGCAGTTGAACCGGGCGGCGGTCGCCGATGCGTCTTTGCGACCTGACTTTGTGCGATAGATCGCGCCGTAAATAAAACTGGGCAGTTTCTCAGGCATGGAAGAGCGAGTGCTGAGGGCGCTGCCGTTGCTTGCCCGGTGGCCGCACGGCCAAAAGGTCGGCGTTCCAATCCTTCCGCAATGGACGGTCAGACGTGATTTTGAAACCCGACCAGTCCGCGGTTTCATCCCATGCCTTTTTCCAACCTCGCTCTCCGGCGGCGTCATTATCGAGAGCAACGACAAACGATTGGCGGCGGTCGTATGTTTGAACCATCAGCTCCGCTGGCACGGTCGAGCCGCTGCAACTCACGACGGCGAGTCGGTCGGTTCGGCCCGCGTAGAGGCAGTAATAGCTCAAGGCGTCGATGGGGGATTCGACCGCGGCGACCGCGTGTGCGTCCCGGACACTGCCAACCGCAAACCAGGCAGTGAGTTTATTTCCGAGGCAGGGGCGGAAAGCCGAATCCTGTCGGGTTTCCCGCAAGGTCGCCCCCAGGACCTTTCCGCAATCGGTTCGGTGAAGGAAGACGAGGCTCGGATTCGGGCGATGATCGTTCGCAAAAATCGAACCGACCGCATGAAGTTCGTCCACGATGGCCGGTTCGATCCCCCGCATTTCGACCAAGTAGGCGCGAGCAATCGACCAATTGCCGTCGTCCTTCACGGCGTATTTCGCCATGAGCTGGGGGAAAGGAAGCCGCTCGGAGTCGGACTTATTGGCACTTGCGGACGGAAATATGATGCCTTGGCGGCAAATGGCCGCAGGCCGAAATTGATCCGCGAGTGTGCGGGATGCGGCGGAAAAGTCCTCGCCGGTGAGGTGCATTTGCAGGTCGATGGCTCCGGCTCCACCCGTTCCTGTCCTGTTGTCGAACCAGCGGTTGCCGGTCACGACGAGATTATGATGATCCGACTTTGCCCGGAAACTCGCCCCCTCCGGCCTGGGAGCCAATCCGTGCCATGCGAGCAACGCGGGCAAGGAAATGGCCCTCAGTTGGTCGGCGAGGGTCGGTGTGACCCCGCCGCCATGTTCCCCATGAAGCGGCAGGGAGTTCATTTCCAGTTAATGCGGTGGCAGAAATCCGCCACGAGTTGATTGAGCGCGAGCGGTGGTGCTCCGGTCAGCAAGGCGAGTTCAAGGAGGGTGCGAGCGCCGATCAGGTCGGCCCGAACGCAATAAAGGACGACCGAAGCGCGGAGGCCTTTCTGCTCAACGGTCGCACCTTGCGCCACCCAGCCGAAGGTCTGGCGGAGGACCTCGCAAGTGCGCTGAATGCTATCGTCGCGGCTTGGCGCGGGTTCAATGAAGTCAACCGGGTGGCGACGGTCGGCGTGACGGATGTCGTTCTCGATGTGCAGGGGCATGGTCGTGTTCATGCCCGCGACTGTCGCCCAACAAAAACCGACACCTGCTCCGAGTTGGGAGCGACTTTGTGAACGGCTCAGCCAGCGGAGGCCCGTGCCCGCCGGCCTTCTAAACTGCGATCAATGGCCGTCCCATTTGGGCGGCGAGGATGTAGCTTGGAACCGGTTCTGTCCGGTGAAAGCGTTTTCGCGATCAGCATGTTCCGTCTCGTTCAGTGTGTCTCCGGCAGAGGAAACCCGCCGATGGCTCTGGGGTGAGCCCAACGGGTTCTGATTTGCAGGACAATGCAGGACAAATCTGCCGCCCAAACGGCACCGAGATGCATTTTCGCTATTTTGCATCAATCGCCCGCCAAGCCTGTATTTGAGCGAGTCTACAGGCAATTACGCCTCAAAAAAGCGTGGGGTGACCGACGGGACTCGAACCCGCAACAACCAGAATCACAATCTGGGACTCTACCATTGAGCTACGGCCACCGTTCGCGCGACGCCGCCGACGTTTTCCGCGGCATTTGCGAGTCGTTCTTAATCGAGTTTTCGCTGCGGTTTGTCAATGGACTTTCCGCCGTGGAAAAGTGCCCGGAACTCGGGCGGAGGTCACCGCCGCCAGCCGAACGCCACCGGGCAGACATTCACGCCGACCCCGACGACAGGCGCGCGATAGATCGGCGCGTACGGAGCGTAAACCACCGGCGCCGGAGCATAATAGATCGGCGCAGGCTGACAATAGACGACGCGGGGCGCGCAATAGAACACAGGACGCGGCGCGTAGCAAACCGGCGGCGCATAGTAACGGGGAGCGCAGCCGTAGCCGCCGGAACTGAAGAAGAAGCTGACTCGCGACCCGGCCTGCGCCGGAATGGCGGAGGCGAGCAGCGCTGCAATCGATGCGAAGAGCAGGATCGGTTTCATGGCATGTCGATGCTGACAATAACGCGCAGTCGCCGGGAAAATTCAAATCATGCGTTCGAGCCGGAACGCCGGCCCGGCGGTTGACGCAGGCCCTGCCGTATTCGATGATCAACCCTACCCGATGAACGAAGACGAACGCATTGTGATTGATCCACCCGCGGGCCGCCGCAAGGTGCTGCTCCACTCGTGCTGCGCTCCGTGCTCTGGCGAGGTGATGGAGGCGATGGCCGCCTCGGGGATCGATTACACGATCTTTTTTTACAATCCCAACATCCACCCGCGGAAGGAATACGATCTTCGCAAGCAGGAGAACATCCGCTTTGCCGAAAGGGCCGGCGTGGCGTTTGTCGATGCGGACTACGACACCGACAACTGGTTTGCACGCGTCAAGGGCCTGGAATGGGAGCCGGAGCGCGGCGCGCGCTGCACGGCATGCTTCGACATGCGTTTCGAGCGGACGGCGCTGTTTGCCCACGAGCAGGGGTTTCCCGTCATCACGAGCTGCCTGGGTATTTCCCGGTGGAAAAACATGGAGCAGATCAATGGCAGTGGCGAGCGCGCGGCGGCGCGGTATCCGGGTATGAGCTACTGGACCTACAACTGGCGCAAGGGCGGCGGGGCGCAGCGGATGATCGAGATTTCCAAGCGCGAGGAATTTTACCAGCAGGAGTATTGCGGTTGCATCTACTCCCTGCGCGATACGAACGCCTGGCGGCTACTGGCCGGCCGGAGCAAGATCAAGCTCGGCGTGAAATTCTACGGCCGCGGCGAATTGGACGAACCGGCCAATTCCAGACCGGCGTAGCAGATTCGCTGTCGGACCGGGCGTCGGATTTTTTCACCGGGCCGCATTTTTGCGACTCCACGAGGACCAACTGCGGCGGAAGTGCGGGCCGCATTGCCAGCAGTAGTCGAAAAACCGCGCGAGGAAGTCGGCGCGCCCGGCTTTGCCCGGACCCGCAAGCAGGTCGATGCCGCCAAGCCGGCGCTGGCGCGCGATGATCTCAGGGCGTGAGGCGCGCGCGTAGTTCCGCATCATGTCGTAGAGCGTGAGGAAGAGCGTGGTGCGGTTGCCGCCGGTGTCGCAATGGAAGTGCAGCCACAGGCCTTCGTCGAGGCCGCGCACGAGGGCGATCAGACGATCCACATCCCGATCGCGCGGAACGATGGTATCCGGCGCCGCGATGCGGAAATAGCCCCAGCGGGCCTCGGCGACGAGGTGGGACTCGACTCCGGCGTCGCGGACGTCGAGCTTCAAGGCGATTGGCTCCCACGTCTTCTCATTGGCGAAAATGCCCGGAGCATATTCCGTGGCGGTGGTGAATTTCGCGTCCACGAGGCGTTTCGTCCATGCGCGTTCGATCCGCTCGACAGCGGGCGCTCTGCGATCATCTCCCCCGAGGGCGGGCGGCCCCCAGGAGATCGCCGCCCCATTGAGGAACGTGTGCGGCTCCTCCCGCAGATCGATCACTGCGACGCGCCTGCCGCGGAGCTCCTGCTGCACGGCGTAGAGCTGGTCGCGGCAGAACTGGCCGCTGCCCGAGGCCATGAGCGCGTCCAGACCCGCGTTGCCCTTTGTCTTCGGGTTGGCGCGTGTGCTGGAGCGCCAGTTCGCCGGCAGCTCGCGCTCGCCGGGCACGTCGATCACGGAACCTTCGGGCGGGGGATCGGGAAACGGCGGCTGGGTGAGGACAAGCTTCGCGCCCTCGGGCGGAGGAGGGGGCGGGTCCCACGGCATTGTCACATGCAGGAGGCCAACGATGAGAGTGGCGAGCATGTTCCGAAATTCGCGCCCGCTTACAGCGCTCGCTCGATGGCGGCGTAATCGATCGTATGCAGCCGCTTGTGCCCCGCGCCGAGCTTCGGGATGCAATCGATGAGCGCCCGGGTGTAAGGATGCTGCGGGCGGGAGAGAACTTCTTCCGAAGAGCCGAATTCGACGATCCGCCCTCGGAACATCACGGCGACCTGATCGCACAGGCCGCGGATGATTGCGAAGTTGTGCGTAATAAGAATCACGGCCATCCCGAGGCGTTCGCGGAGTTCGCGGAGCTGGTCGAGGATTTGCGCCTGGATGGTGACATCGAGCGCGGTGGTGGGCTCGTCAGCGACCAGCAGATCGGGCTGGCAGCTCAGGGCCATGGCAATCATCGCGCGCTGCTGCATGCCGCCGCTGAGCTGGTGCGGGTAGTCGCGCATGCGCTGCGCGGGATTCACGATGCCGACGGCGTCGAGCCATTTTACAACCTCGGCGTCGATGTCGCTCACCTCGGGCCGGTGCAGGCGAATGGCCTCGGCGATCTGGCTGCGGATCGTATGGACCGGATTCAGCGAGGTGGAGGGCTCCTGGAAAATGTAGGCGATCTCGCCGCCGCGAATTTTGCGGAGCTGCCGGGGCGTCATTTTCAACACGTCCGCTCCTTTCCACAAAATCTCGCCGCTCACGAAACGCGCCGGGGGTTCGGGGAGGAGCCGGGTGAGCGCGAGGGCGGTGACGCTTTTCCCGCTGCCGCTCTCGCCGACGATGGCGAGCGTTTTGCCAGGATCGAGTTTGAACGATGAGCCGATGACCGCGTCGAGCCGGCCCTCTTCGGTCTCGAAGGAAATGGAAAGATCTCGGACGTCGAGGAGCGGCGGGTTCATTGGAGCCTGAGGCGGAATTTCGGATCGAACGCATCGCGCACGCCTTCGCCGACGAAGCTAGCGAGGAGCAGCGTGAGAAACAAGGCGCCGACCGAGGAGGTCGCGATCCATGGCGCCTGGAGATTCTGGAGCCCCTGCTGCATCAGCTCGCCCCAGGACGGCGTGGGCGGCTGGAGGCCGAAGCCGAGAAAGTCGAGCGCGGTGAGCGAGGAGATGCCGCCGACGATGCTGAAGGGGAGCAGCGTGATAACGGGCGTCATGGCATTTGGCAGCATTTGCTTGAACAGGATGCGCAGGTGTCCGGCGCCGAGGCCGCGTGCGGCAAGCACATAGGGCTGCTCGCGCAGTTTGTAGAATTCGCCGCGCATGTAGTAGGAGAGGGCGATCCATTCGAAGAGCGCCATGACGGTGAGGAGAATGGTGAAGTTCTGGCCGTAGATCGAGCCGAGCAGGATGACCACGTAAAGAAACGGCAGCGCCGACCAGATTTCGATCAGTCGCTGGATGGTGAGATCGAACCTGCCGCCGAAGTAGCCCTGCATTCCTCCGATGATGATGCCGAGCACGGCGCTGATCGCCGCGAGCGAAAGCGCGAAAGTCATGCAGATGCGGAAGCCGTAAATCAGCCGTGCGAGCACGTCGCGCGCCGAGCTGTCGGTGCCCAGCCAGTGCTGCCAGGAGGGCGGATGCGGCGGGGCGCCAGCGAGATCGAGATAGGAATGAAGCGGGCTGTGCGGGATCGGCGGAAGCAGCATCCATCCGCCGTGCGCGTTGAAGGCCGGATCGCCGCGGATCGCAAGGTAGTCGGCCTCGGTTTTGTAGCGTCCGCCAAAGGCGTTCGCGGGGTAAAATCGCAGCGTGGGGAAATACCAGTGGCCGCCATAGCGGAGGAGAAGCGGGTGGTCATTGACGAGCTGTTCGCTGAAGAGCGAGAAGACAAACGCGATCGTGAGAATCCAGAACGACCACCACGCCCGCTTGATCGAACGGAACTTCCGGAGGCGGCTTTTGGTGAGCGGGGAGAGCATTCAATCGAAACGAATGCGCGGATCGATTGCCACATAGACAATGTCGCTAAAGAGCCGGCCCAGCATGGTGAAGAAGCTGCTCAGGACGATGATGCCCAGGACGACATTGTAGTCGCGACCCAAGACGGAGTTATAAAAAAGCAGGCCCATGCCGTCGATGTCGAACACACGCTCGATGAGGAGCGAACTGGTGAACATGACCGCGAAAAGCGAGCCGATGCCGGTGGCCACGGGGATGAGCGCATTTCGGAAGGCCTGGCGCCATGCAGCATCGCGAAACGAAAATCCTTTCGCCATCGCCGTGCGGACGTAGTCCTTGTGCAGCTCCTCGAGCATGTTGTTTTTCATGAGGAGCGTGAGCACGGCGAAATCGCCGATCATGTAGCAGATGAGCGGCAGGACCATGTGGTGGAGGAAGTCCAGCGCCCTGCCGATGGGCGACAGGTTTTCAAAATTGTCTCCGACGATGCCGCCGAGCGGAAACCAGTCGAAGTAGCTGCCGCCGGCGAAGAAGATGATGAGCAGGATGCCGAGCGTGTAACCGGGGATCACGTAACCGGCAAAGATGAGCGCCGAGGAGGCGACATCGCCCGGGCTGCCATGGGACATGGCCTTCTTCACCCCCAGCGGAATCGAGATGGAATACGACAGGAGAAACGAAACGAGGCCGAAGAAAAGAGAGATCGGCATTTTGCTGACGATCACCTGGAGCCCCGGTTGCTGATACACGTAGGAGTTGCCGAAGTCGCCGCGGAAGAGATTGCCGAGCCAGGTGAAATAGCGAATGTAGGCGGGCTTATCGAAGCCAAAGTAGGCCTTGATGTTTGCGATCTCCTCCGTGGAGATGGTCTTCGCATTCGCGCCGCGCGCGCTCTCGAAGGCGCGGACCTTCGAGATGATTTCCTCGACCGGACCGCCCGGCACGAACTGGATGAGCGCGAAGCAGACCAGCGTGATGCCCAGGAGGGTCGGCAGCATCAGGAGCAGCCGCCGGACGATGTAGGCGGTCATTCGGGAAAATGCACCTCGGCGGGGAGCGCCGGCAGCGCCGCGCCGGATTTCTGCGCGGCCTGGAGCGCCGCGTCCTTCGCGGGATCCAGCCACCAATAGACGAGCGCGGCGTCCTCGGTGCCGTATTTCGGCAGCACCGTCGGAAGCGTGCCGAATTTGTTCCAATACAACAGCCGCGCGGAGCCGGATTGCCACATGAGCACGTAGGGGACGATCGTGACGAGGCGCGCGTCGATCTGCTTGAGGATTTCGTTGCGTTTGCCGAGATCCATCTCGGTCTTCTGCCGGGTGATGAGTTTGTCGATTTCCGCGTCCTTCACACCGGACAGATTTTGCGTCGCGATGTCGTCCGCGGTTTTCGAGGACCAGAGCGTCTCCGGATCGCGAAGGCGCGAGGCGCTCCAATTCGTCCAGATCATGTCGAAGTCGTGGCTGTCCACGCGCTTCGTGAAAGTGGCGCGGGAGACGATGTCAAGCTTCGCGTCGATGCCGACGGCCTTGAGGTCCTGCAGGTAGATGTTTAGATGGCGAAGATCGGAGTTGTCGTAATGCAGAATCGTGAGGGAAAACGCCTGGCCATCCTTCGCAAGAACGCCGTCGGGGCCGACCTGCCAGCCGGAATCCTTGAGCAGCGCGCGCGCTTTCTCGGGATCGTACTCGGTGATCGGCGCGGCGGGATTTTGATTGTTCGGATAGAGGTCGGGGAAATAGGAGTTCAGCAGAAAATACTGGTTGAACATGAGCTTCTCGTTCATGAGGGCGCGATTGAGCAGATGGGCGAGCGCCTGGCGCACGCGCACGTCCTGCAGGATTGGACGGCGCATGTTCAGCGCGAGGCCCTGGAAAGCTTTCGGCTCCTTGTTGAAGACGTTCTGCCGCACGATCCAGTTCTTCTGCACCTGCGGGAAGTCCGTTTTCTCCGCCCAGATTTGCGCGGTGTAAACGGGATACGCGTCGATGTCGCCCTTCTTGAGCATCTCGAGCACCTTGTTTCGATCCTCGGTGGATTTGAAAACGAGCTGATCGAAGTTGTATTTGCCGACGTTGTATTGCTTCACGCGTCCCCACCAGTTGCCGCGGCGCTTGAGTGTGATCGAGCGGTTCATCTTCACGTCCGAGAGTTCGTAGGGTCCGCTCACGACGGGAAATTCGAAGTTCTGCTTGTTGAAATCGGCGTCCTTCCAGGCGTGCTTCGGCAGGGCGACGAAGCCCGCGGCGGTCCAGAAGTTCTTCCAGTGCGGCTCGCTGGCGGTGATGCGGACCGTGTGCGCATCGACGACCTCGGGCCGCGCAAACCGCGAGAGATCGACGCGGAAGAGCGATGTGAGGTTTTTTGGGTTCATCATCACGTCGTAGTAGAACTGGATATCCTCCGCGGTGACCGGCTGGCCGTCGCTCCATCGCGCGGCGGGATTGATCGTGAACGTATAGGTCTTGCCATCGGGCGAGATTTCCCACGACTTGGCGAGCGCGCCCACGGGTTCGTCCTTCGTCGAATGCATCTCGACGAGCGGCTCGAACATGAGGCCGCAGACCTGCGCGGAAAACGAGTTGTAGTCGAGCCACATGTTCAGCGATTTTGGAAATGCGCCACCCCACGTCGCGTAGGAGCCGCCTCTCAGCGCGGAGGGGACCGCCATCGGGTCCGGCTCCCCGCTGGTTTCGACCTGGATCGCTGCGTCCTTTACGGCGGGTGATTGGGGTTGCGGCGCACCGGATTTTTTTCCGCATGCGGAGAGGGAGAGCAGGAGCAGCGAAAAAAGGGCGGAGTGTGGGAATGTCATGAAATTAGAACCTGTGGCTGATGGCGCGGGGACGGTAACACGCGGGAACTGCGGTTGAAATTATTCTCTTCGAGCCTTGCCCGGCAGCCAGCGTTCAATTTTTGCGGGGCGGTTCGCGGTTGTCGGGGTGGGGTGCGTGTGCTTGAGTGGTCGATTCGCAATATGAACGTCGTCGTAGAATCCCAGCCCAACTGCATTGCCACGCTCCGCGTCGAGCTCGAACCCGAGCGCGTCGAGCGTGAATGGCAGACGGTGGCCAGGCAGTTTCAGAAGATGGCGCGCCTGCCCGGTTACCGCCCCGGCAAGGCGCCGCAAGCTCTCGTGGATCGCAAGTTCAGCGCCGACATCCGCGAGGAACTCACGAACAAGCTCCTGCGTCAGGCGATGAACGAGGCCATCGAGGAGAAGAAAATCCGCGTCATCACCGTGTCGAAGGTCGAAGGCATCGAGATCGCTCCGGACAAGTCGATGCGCTTCACCGCGACGGTCGTCACGTCGCCCGATTTCGAGCTGCCCGACTACTCGAAGATCGAACTCGAGGTGGCGAAGCGCGCGGTGACGGATGCCGAAGTCGATGAGGCGCTGCAGGGTATCGCCGAGCAGCACGCCGACTTCCAGAGCGTCGAGGGCCGCGCGCTCGAGATGGGCGACTTCGCCGTGCTCACCTATGCCGGCACGACCGGGGGCAGGCCGCTGGCCGAGGCGGTGGAGAATTGTCCGCCCCTCCTCGCCGGCAAGCCGAATTGGTGGATTCGCCTCGCGCCCGAGACCCTCGCGCCGGGCTTCTGCGAGGCGCTCGTGGGATTGAGCATCGGGGAGAGCCGCGAGTTCACGCTCGATATCCCCGCGGATTTTCCATTCGCCGCGGTCCGCGGGAAACAACTCGCGTATGCGGTGACGCTGCATGAGATTCGCACCCGCGAGTTGCCTCCGCTGGACGACGCGCTCGCAAACAAGCTGGACGTCGGGAAGACGATGGCAGAGGTGAGAGACCGCCTGCGCACGGAGCTGGAGAAGCGCGCAGAAAACGAATTTGAAACTGCGAAACGGAGCGGCGCGATCCAGTATCTGCTTTCGCAGGTCACGTGCGAGCTGCCCGTCCACCTCATCAACAATGAAATGAGCGGCATCCTTCGCGAGATCGTGCAGGAAAACCAGGGCCGCGGCGTGAGCGACGAAGAGCTCAAGTCGCACGAGGACGAGATTCTCGGCGCTGCGAAGCAGAGCGCCACGGAGCGCGTGCGCACGACCTTCCTGCTCATGCGCGTCGCCGAAAAGGAAAACCTCAAGGTCACCGAGCAGGATCTCGCCTTCCACGTCACGCAGCTCGCCGCGCGCTACCAGGTGCCGGTGCAGAAATTCGTGAAGGATTTGCAGAAGCGCGATGCGTTCGGCCAGATTCGCGAGCAGATTCTCGTGGGCAAGGCGCTTGATTTCATCACGTCGAATGTTACGGTGCGCGAGCCCTCGGCGCAGCCCGCGCAAACGGCTTAATTCATCTCAGAAGTCCATTCCATGCTGGTTCCCATCGTTGTAGAGCAAACCGGGCGCGGCGAGCGCAGTTACGACATCTATTCGCGGCTCCTCAAGGACCGCATTATTTTCATCGGCACCGCGATTGACGATCACGTCGCGAATCTTGTGATCGCGCAGTTGCTCTTCCTGCAAATGGAAGACCCGAAAAAGGACATCAACATCTACATCAACTCGCCGGGTGGCTCGGTGACCTCCGGGCTTGCGATCTACGACACGATGCAATTCGTGACGTGCGATGTGACGACGTATTGCATGGGCATCGCCGCCAGCATGGGCGCCGTGCTGCTGGCCGCCGGCACGAAGGGAAAGCGCTACGCGCTGCCGAATTCGGACATCATGATCCACCAGGTTTCCGGCGGAGCGCAGGGGCAGGCCAGCGACGTCGAGCGGCAGGTCGAGTTCATGTTCAAGCTCAAGAAGCGATTGAACCGAATCCTTTCGCTGCATACGGGCAAGCCCATCGAGCAGGTGGAACGCGACGCGGACCGGGACTATTACATGACCGCAGAGGAGGCGAAGGAATACGGCCTCGTCGATGAAGTGGTGAAATCGCGAAAGGAATTCGCGGCGGTGCTTCCTGAAACGAAACCGGCGGAGTAAGGTCCACGCAGCATGGCACGGCCGTCCAATCTCACGATGTGTTCTTTCTGCGGAAAGAGTCATGCCGAGGTGCGCAAGCTCATCGCCGGGCCCGGTGTCTATATCTGCGACAGTTGCATCACCGTCTGCAAGAGCATCCTCGACAAGGAAATCGGCGACGATTCGCGCAGGCAGAGCGCCGCGGTGCGCGTGATGAAGCCTGCGGAGATCAAGCGCGAGCTGGATCAGCACGTCATCGGCCAGGAGACCGCGAAGCGGGTTCTCTCCGTCGCGGTGCACAACCACTACAAGCGGATCATTCAGGATTCCGCGCCCGATTCGTTGCGCATCGACGCGCTGGTCGAAGTCGAGATCGAGAAGAGCAACATCCTGCTCGTCGGCCCCACCGGCTCGGGCAAGACGCTGCTCGCGCGCACGCTCGCACGCACGCTCGACGTGCCGTTTACGATAGCGGACGCGACGACGATCACCGAGGCCGGCTATGTCGGCGAGGATGTCGAAAACATCGTGCTGCGCCTGCTCCAGGCCGCGGATTATGACGTGAAGCGCGCCGAAATGGGGATCGTCTATATCGACGAGATCGACAAGATCGGGCGCAAGACCGATAACGTGAGCATCACGCGCGACGTCTCGGGCGAGGGCGTGCAGCAGGCTCTGCTCAAGATTCTCGAGGGCACCGTGTGCAACGTCCCGCCGCAGGGCGGACGCAAGCATCCGCAGCAGGAATACATCCAGGTCAATACGAGCCGGATTCTGTTTGTATGCGGCGGAGCGTTCGTGGGTCTCGAAAAAATCATCCAGCGCCGCCTCGGCGCGAAGGCGATGGGATTTCACGCACGCGATTTCCGAACCATCGGCGACGAGTCCCGCGACCTCATGCGCGCGGTCGAGCCCGAGGATCTGCTCGCTTTCGGCTTGATCCCCGAGTTCATCGGGAGGCTTCCGGTCGTGGCCGCGCTCGATCCGCTCACCGAGGACGAACTCATGCTCATCCTCACGGAGCCAAAGAACGCGATGGTGAAGCAATACTCGAAACTCATGGCGATGGATGGCGTCGGGCTCACCGTCACGAAGGATGCCCTGCGCGCAATGGCAGCCGAGGCCGTGAAAAAGGGCACCGGCGCCCGGGCGCTGCGCGCGATGATGGAGCGGATCATGCTCGACATCATGTTCGAAGCGCCGAGCCGCGAAGACATCGCCGACGTCACCGTGAATCGCGCCGTCGTCGAGGGCAAGCGCTCGCCGCTCATCCGCCGCAAGCAGGACAAGAGCGCGGCCTAGGCCGCAACGCATGGCCGGATCGCAGGGGGAGCCGTTCGCCTACCTGTTCGAGCGATTTCCCTCGTTCACGCAGACGTTCTGCTTTCGCGAGGTGCTGGAGATGCGCCGCCAGGGCGTGAAAGCGCCGATTTTTTCGATCCGCAATCCGGGCGGCGAACCGAGACAGGATTTTCCCGCCGGGCTGGCGGACGCGACGACCTATCTGCCGGTTTCCTTTGAGCACCAGATCGAGACCGACGGCGCGTTTCGCCGCAACGCGCGACGGGCGATCGGAGAGTTGCGCGAGCTTTGGGGAGGCGAGAGCGAGAAACGCCGCATCTACGAGGCGCTGTGGCTCGCGCCCGAGATGGCGCGGCGGGGCGTAGCGCACGTTCACACGCATTTTGCAGGCACTGCCGCGCGCACGGCATTCTGGCTCAAACGGCTCGCCGGGGTGCGTTACAGCTTCACCGCGCACGCGAATGACATTTTTTGCGACGAGCCCCGCGAGCGTCTGGAAATGCTTATTCGCGACGCTGAGTGCGTGATCACGGTGAGCGACTACAGCGCGCGGTATTTGAGAGAACAGCATCCGGCGAATGCAGCGAAGATTCATCGTGTCTATAATGGCATCCATCTCGAGCGGTTCCACCGCGGGGAGCCGGATGCCGTGCAGCCGCTGATTGTCTCCGTCGGCCGCTACATCGAGAAGAAGGGCTTCGTGGATCTGATCGCCGCGTGCCGGAGGCTGGGTGATCGTCCGTTCGAATGCCGTATCGTGGGCCAGGGGCCGCTGGAGGAGGAGCTGCGTGCGGCGGCGGCGGGCGATTCGCGCATTCAAATCGTCGGACCAAAGAGCGAGGAGGAAATCGCCGGTCTGCTGGCTCGCGCGACCGTATTCGCCCTCCCGTGCGTGAATGAATCCGGGGGAGGAAAGGACAATCTGCCGACGGTGATCGCCGAAGCGATGGCGGCGGCGAACCCGGTGATTTCGACGCCGGTGGCCGGCATTCCGGAGATGGTGGCCGATGGCGGGACGGGTTATCTCGTGGGCGAGCACGACGTGGAGCGGCTGGCCGCGCGGCTCGGCGAGCTGCTGGACGATCCTGCGCGCGCCCGCGCAATGGGAGAGGCCGGGCGGATGCGATGCGTATCGCTCTTCTCCGCGGAGCGAACGACGGCGGAATTGCGGGCGACTCTTTCGAAGTGCGGAGCATTTCAGCCTCGGCGGCGCGGCTGGCTTGATCGTGTCCTCGGAGGTGGTTGAGATGAACGCCGCGCTCGATGCTCCCGGCCCGGCCGATCCGCCGCTCGAATGGCTGCGGTCCGGAGAGCCGCTTGAAATCGACCTCGGCTGCCACAAGGGCACATTCGTGGTTGCGATGGCGCGGCAATTTCCCTGCGTGCGGTTTCTCGGCATCGAAAGGCAGAGAGGCCGCGTCGAGAAAAGCCGGGCCAAGATCGAACGGCTGGCCCTTGCGAATGCCCGCGTCGTTCCGGGCGAGGGCCTGGAAACGCTGCGCGACTTGTTGCCGGATGGGGTCGCGCGGGTGGTGCATGTGTCGTTTCCCGATCCGTGGCCGAAGCGGCGGCATCAGGCGCGGAGGCTCGTGAATCGCGCCTTTCTGGACGAAGCATGGCGCGTGATCGAGCCGGGCGGGACGTTGCGCGTGATGACGGACGACGCGCCGTATTTCGCTGCGATGATCGGGGTGGCGGCGGGATTCCCCGGCTTTCGCGAGGCGGATTGGGAGGATGGACGAATTTATCCGGAGACCGAGTTCCAAAGGAAATTCGCCGCGCTGGCGAAGCCGATTTATCGGCTGGCGTTGCGGCGGTGCGACTCGATGAGTTCCGAGTAAAATCCTTCGAGCGCTGCAATCGAGGCGCCCTGCTCGAATTTCGCGCGCACGGATTCCGAGGCGGCGCGGCCCATCTCCATGCAGCGCGCGGGATCGGCGGAGAGCGTGAGCAGCGAATCGCGCAGGCCGTCCCAGTCGCGCTCGGCGGTGAGCAGTCCTTCGACGCCGTGCGTGACCGCCTCGGGGATGCCGCCGTGCCTCGTGGCGACAACGGGCAGGCCCGCGGCCATCGCCTCGAGCATGGAATTCGGCACGCCCTCCTGATCCTGCGCCCCGGTCATGCGGCTGGGATGTAGAAAGAAATGACTGCGCTCGAAAAGCGCGCGGAGTTCCTGCTGCGATTGAAAGCCCGGAAACGCGACTGCGTCGGCGATGCCGAGCTGGAGGGCGAGCGCTTCGAGTTCCCCGCGCTGCGGTCCGTCGCCGGCGATCGTCAATTGCGCGAGAGGATGCACGGAGCGAAATCCGGCAAACGCGTGCAGGGCGTCATCCAGGCCCTTTTTTTCAATCAACCGCGAGGCTTGAACAAGCCGCCATGCGCCGTCGGCGGGTGCGGTGCGTTCGCGAAAGGGAAAGTCGTCGAGCGGGATGCCGGTGCGATTGATGCGAATCTTCGCGGGATCGCAACCGAGCGCGGCGAGGCGACGGGCGAGCGATTCGCTGCGGGCGAGGACCATGGGCAGGAGGCCGAGGAGCTCGCGCATGCGCGCGTCGTAGCCCGGTTCCCGGGCGCGGGACATGATGTCCATGCCGTGGAAGGAGACGAGAGCCGGTCCGCTCCAGTTCCGAATAAACGGCAGAAGATGCACGCCGGTGTGGCCGAAATAGACGTGGAGGAGGTCCGCGTGGCGGCGCGCGAGCACCGCTGCGAGCTGGTCGTATTCACCGCGATAGAACACGGGTTCCATGCGGCGGAGGTATTTTTTGTGGAAGCGCGCAAGGAAATGGATGCGCGGGCGCGGCAGCACCTCGATGGCGTCGAACGGAAAGCGGTCGGGGCACTGACGTTCCTTCGTCATGACGAACGTCCCGAACGTGCGGAGCCCTGTGACCTGCCGGTAGATGTGGAGCATCTCCGGTTTGAGAAATGTGGTGCAGTAGCTTGCGACGACGGGCATGGGCGAATCGCGAGCATACACCGGCGCGGCGCGCGGCGCGCGAGGCGAAATTCATGCGCCGTTTCGCGGGGACCGGGGTTCAATTGCTGGTGGTTGATCAGGCGGTTGCGCAGTATGGAGTCCCGATGGCAGAGTTCCCCACCGGGCCGGATGATCTCGATTTGATGGCGCGGGTGCGCGCGGGTGACGCGGAGGCATTCACCGCGCTCGTCGAGCGGCACCAGCATCGCGTCGTGGGGACGATTGCCAGAATGCTCGGCTCGCCCGACGAGGCGGAGGATCTCGCGCAGATGGTCTTCATTCGGGTGTGGAAGAGCGCGCCGCGCTGGGAGCCGAGCGCGAAATTCACGACGTGGCTGCTCACGATCACGCGCAACCTCGTCTTCAACGAAGTGCGGCGGCGGGGCCGCGCGCGCACCGTGCCCCTCGAGGAGCCGGACGACTTCGCGCCGAGGGAGTTTGCCGATTCCGGCGCGGCATCGCCGTCGGACGCACTCGCGACGGCGGAATTGCGGGACGCCATCGATGCCGCGATCCAGTCGCTCGCGGAGCAGCCCCGCATGGCGCTGATCCTGCGGCGGTATGAGGAGATGCCCTACGAAGAGATCGCGGCAGTGCTGGGCGTGACCGTTCCGGCTGTGAAGAGCATGCTCTTCCGCGCACGCACCGAGCTGCGCAGCCGGCTGGCGGCGTGGATCGAGGAATCGCCTTGAGCGGCATGGCGGCGTGCCGCAGAGTCGCCGGATGCCGAAATCCGACGAACATGTTCTCGTGGTCCGCCGCACGCTGTTCGACGAACTCGGGAGCTTCCAGGGCTTCCGCGCCGGGCCGCAGCGGTATCTCGACGTCTTTCTGCGCCGGGAGAGCAATTTCTTCGCGCCCCGATCCAGTGCCGAGACGGATCCGTCGCTCAAGCAGATCATTCCCTATGCGGTTTTCACGCACGGCGGCCGCATCCTCCGCTACGTGCGCGGCGCGAAATCGGGCGAGAAAAGGCTCGTGACGAAAGCATCCATAGGCATCGGCGGGCATATCAACGACGCGGATGAGGGATTGTTCGCTTTCGATGCGGACGCCTACCGCGTCGCGGTCGAGCGGGAGATCGCCGAGGAATTAAAACTCGGCGGCGGTTTCACGGATCGCGTGGCGGGATTGATCAATGACGATTCCAACGAGGTGGGGCGGGTGCATCTCGGAGTGGTTCACGTGGTGGATCTCGAATCGGACGATGTGCGTCCCGGCGAGGCGGCGATCGCGCAACTGGAGTTCGTCACCCCGGAGGCGCTGCTCGTGGATCGTGAGGACCTGGAAACCTGGTCGCAGATCGTGATCGACCACTGGCCGCAGATCAACGGGGCCGCTGCCTGACTCCGGCGGCTACCAGCTCTTGATCCACTTGTTGGTGGCGGTCGGATCGTTCTTCTTTCCCTGGGACCAAAGATCGAAAAAATTCGTCCCGCTGCGGTCATCCTTGCCTGGGAATTGGTAGTGGTAAGGATTGCCGAAGGGATCCTGCAGATATTTCGCAGCCGTCAGCTTGTCATTGTAGGACGAACTCCCGCCGGTGGACGGGAGCATCTTGCCCGGGACTTCAAAATAGATTTTGCCGGGAGGACTTTGTTTCGCGGGCGTGCGATTGAGCGCATCCAGCAGGTCCTTTGTGGAGTTGTCACTTCCGTCGCCGTCCGGATACGCGCCATTGTCGAGCTTGTAGGCCTCGAGAGCGTTCTCCAGTCCCGCGAGTTCCACCTTGGCCCGTTCATTGCCGGCCTTTTCCTGCACGAAGCCCGCGGTGGACAGGAGCAGACCGGCAAGGATCGCGATGATCGCGATGACGACGAGGATTTCAATGAGCGTGAACGCATCTCGCGCCGCCGCTCGGGGGAGGGGAGTTCTCGACTTCATGGTCTTTCGGGGGAATCCGCCCTGCGCCTACGCGCCGCTCGCGCCGCCCTGCAGATTGCTGATGATGCTGATGAGCGGGAGGAAGAGCGCGACGACGATTGTTCCTACGATGACGGCGAGAAAAACGATCATGATCGGCTCGAGGAGGGAAGTGAGGCCCTGGACGGCGTTGTCCACTTCGTCATCATAAACCTCGGCGATCTTGAGCAGCATCTCGGGGAGCTGGCCGGTTTCTTCTCCGACGTCGATCATGCTGATCACCATCGGCGGAAAAACGCCGCTCGCCTCGAGGGGGGCGACGACGGATTCGCCCTCCTTGACCGCGTCATGCACCTTCGTGATCGCGTCGGCGATGATGACGTTGCCGGCCGTCTCGCGGGTGATCGTGAGAGCCTGGAGGATCGGCACGCCGCTGGTGACGAGCGTGCCGAGCGTGCGGGAGAAGCGCGAGATCGCGCTCTTGCGGGTGAGATCGCCGAAGAGCGGAGCGCGCAGCTTCACCATATCGATGGCGCGAATTCCCTTCGCGGTGCGGGCGATCAGTCTGTATGCGACGATTACCACAATCGCCACCGCGATGATCCAAATGACATTGTTCTTCACGAGATCGCTCGCGCCGATGACGAAACGGGTGAGGCCGGGGAGCGGTTTGCCGTTGAGCATGTCGGCGAAGATCGCTTCGAACTTCGGCACGATGAACACGAGCAGGAACGCCAGAATCGTGAGGGCGATGCAGAGTACGATGATCGGGTAGAACATCGCGGCGACGACCTTGTTCTTGATGCGCTGGGCCTTTTCCTGGAATTCCGCAAGCCGCAGCAGCACGAGCTCGAGCACGCCGCCCAGCTCGCCGGCCTTCACCATGTTCACGTAGAGCTTGTTAAAAATCTTGGGATGCACCGAGAGGCTGTCCGAGAAGGTGCTGCCGCCCTGCACGGACTCCGCGAGTTGGGCGATGGTCGAGCGCAGGACGATGTCCTTTTCCTGCTTCCCGAGGACGGTGAGGCTGCGCAGGAGCGGGAGGCCGGCGTCGATGAGAGTCGCGAGCTGGCGGGTGAAAATCATGAGCGTCTTGCCCTTGACCGACTGGCGCTTGAAGAGCGAGAAGCTGCCGCCTTTCCCCGCAACAGCCGTCGATTTCGTTGCGACGGCCTTGGCCGCCTTGGCCTTCGAGGCTTTCGACTCGACATCAACGGACTTCGGAAAATATCCAGCCTGTCTCAATGCGCCGACCGCTTCGTTTTGCGAGGCAGCTTCGATGACTCCGGTTACCTGCTGACCGCGCGCGTCGAGGGCGACATATGTGAAATTTGGCATGGCTTCTGAGAGGAATGGATTCGGAAAGGATGCGAGATAAGTTCTCCAAGCGGCGCGCAAAGTCCAGAAAAGAACTCTGATTGCCGCGAAGAAATCATTCCCGCAACCACGGATTCGTCGTGCGTTCGTTCCCGACGGTCGTTACGGGACCGTGGCCGGGATAGACGCGGGTCTCGCCGGGCAGGGTGAGGATTTTTTTGCGAATGCCGTCAACAAGCAGGTCGTGATCGCCGCCGGGCAGGTCCCAGCGCCCAATGCCGCCGCGAAAAAGCACGTCGCCGCCGAACAGCGCCCGTTCCGCCTCGAAGTAAAAACACAGGCTGCCCGGACAATGGCCCGGCACCTCCAGCACGGTAAAGCGCAATCCCGCGATTTCGCAAACGGGCGCGGCCGCGAGCAGCTTCCCGCCGTCCACCGGTTCCACATCGAGCGGAAATCCCCGGGCGCGAAAGAAATTCGGTTCCGTGACCATGGGCGCTGTATCCCGATGATAATAGACGGGACACGCGTGACGGCGCTGGATCGCGGCGGCATCCGCCACGTGGTCGAAGTGGCCGTGGGTGAGCAGGAGGGCGTCGATGGCTTCGCGGGCAAAATGGCTGTCCGCCTGCTGCGGCGCGTCGATGAGCAGGGTGCCGGACGGTCCGCGCAGCAAAAACGCATTCGTATCGAGCATGCCGCCGGTAAATTCTTCGAACCTTATCACGGGAATATGGTCAATTGTGCCATGCGTAGTTTGATTTTATCGCGATCCTCTGCAAGTCTATCCCGTATGAGGCTCATCACGACGGCGCTCGTCGCCGTGTTTATTGCAGGTTCCGCGAGGGCCGCAGACCTGGACAAAGTCGCCGTCTCCGTGGCGCGACTGCTCGAGCAGGGTCACTATTCCCGGCACAAGCTCGACGACAGCATCTCGCAAAAATTGCTCGCGCAATACCTCCAGGATCTCGATCCGAACAAGCTGTTTTTCACGCAGGCGGAGATCGACGATCTGAGCGCCAAATACGCCACTACCCTGGATGACGCGATCCTGGCCGGCAACCTCGACCCCGCGCGCGATATCTTCGCCCGCTACAAGCAGCATGTGACCGACCGCGTCGCAGGCAACAAGGAGCTCGCCGGCGGGAAGTTCGATTTTGCGACGAAGGAATCCGTGGCATTGGATCGAAAGAACGCCCCCTGGCCGAAGAGCGCCGCCGAGTTGAACGACCTCTGGCGCAAACGGATCGAGGCCGAGCTGCTGCAGGAGACGCTCGCCGAACACGCGGTGGACACGCCCGCGAAGACTGTGAAACGCCGGCAGGACCAGCTTCTTCGCAATGTCAACGAAATGGATGACGAGAGCGTCGTCTCCGGTTTTCTCGGCGCGCTGGCGCGCACCTACGATCCCCATTCCGAATACATGAGCCCATCCGAGCTCGCAAATTTCGAGATCGAAATGAAAAAGTCGCTGGATGGCATCGGGGCCGTCCTCCAAAGCGAGGATGGCTACGCGAAGATCAAGGAAATCGTGCCCGGCGGCCCGGCGGACCTTGACGGACGCCTCAAGGTCAGCGACCGCATCGCCGCCGTGGCGCAGGGAGACGCGCCATTCGAGGATGTCGTGGACATGAAGCTCGACAAGGTCGTGGAAAAGATTCGCGGCAAGCGCGGAACGACGGTGCGTTTGCAGGTCGTCCCGGCGAACGCGTCGGATCCCTCCAAGCGCAAGATCATCGCCATTCGTCGCGACGAAGTGCAGCTCAAGGAGCAGAAGGCGAGCGCCGAGATCATCGACCTCACCCGCCCTGACGGACGCCCGCTCCGCCTCGGCTGGATCGAGGTGCCCTCGTTTTACGCCGACCTTGGGCACAGCGATGAAGCCGGCGCGGTAAGCACCACGAAGGACGTTTCGCTGCTCCTCGAGCGATTGAAAAAGGAGGGAATCCAGGGTCTGGTGATCGACCTGCGCATGGACGGTGGCGGCTCGCTGGAAGAGGCGATCAACCTCACCGGCCTGTTCATCCCGAAAGGTCCTGTGGTTCAATCGAAGGACTCGAACGGCAAGGTCGCCGTCTCCTACGACAAGAACTCAAAACCCGCATACGACGGCCCGCTCGTGATCGTGACGAACCGTCTGAGCGCCTCCGCGAGTGAGATTTTTGCGGCCGCCTTGCAGGACTACGACCGTGCGGTGATCGTCGGCGACGAACGCAGCTTCGGAAAAGGCACCGTTCAGACCATGCTGGACATCGGGCGTTTCATGCCATTCTTCAGCCTCGGCGCGGCCGATGCGGGCGCGCTCAAGCTGACAATTAACAAATTCTATCGCGTCCTGGGTGGCTCCACCCAACTCGAGGGAGTCAAGTCGGACATCGTTCTTCCCTCGCTCACCGACAATCCCGAGATCGGAGAGGGCGCGCTGCCGAATCCCCTGCCTTACGACGAGGTTGCCCCGCGACGCATTGATCGCAACGACGATCTCGCATCGTTCATGGGGCAATTGCAGGCATTATCGAGCCAGCGCGTCGCCGCAGATCCGGAATTTCGTTACATCTCCGAGGACATGCGGCACCTTCGGAAACGACTGTCGGACAACTCGGTCTCGCTCAATCTTGCAGATCGCAAGAAGGAACTCGCTGAGGACGCCGCCCGGCGGGAAGCCCGAACAAAGGATCGCGCCAACCGCGGCGCCGCCTTCGATGCCGTCGCCTATGAAGTCACGCTCGATAATGTCTCCCAGTCCGAGTTGAAGAAGGTCGCTTTCGACCGAAAAAAGAAGGGCTCGATATTCGACGCCGCGGATGACGACCGCGAGACCAAGGAAGACGCGGTTCTTCCCGATGCGATTCGCAACGAAGCGCTCCGCATCAGCGCCGATCTCACCGATTTGTTGAAAGGCAGCAAGACCGCTTCCGCCCAGACGGGCGGCAAGAACCCTGCCACACCCTGAGCGGGTCCAGAACGTTGCGCTATCGGCACGTTTCTGTAAGGTATGTCATTCAGACCGCCTTGCGAGATTGACACGAATCGCCGATTTTGGAAAAAGCGAAGGCTGCGCTATTCGCAAAACCCCGGAATCCACGAGCCCAAGTAATTCACCATGAGCGAACCGAAAAAAGAAACTGTGCGCATTGTTCTCCCATCGCGGCGGGACGGCCAGCCCCTCGCGTCCACTCCGCGCGAGACGGCCATGATCAATCTACCTCCGAAACCGGTCGCCGCGCCAGCCGAAGCTCCTGCGGAGTCTGCCGCACCGGTTCTGCCACGCCCTTCGATCCCCAGGCCGCCAACGGGCCTGCAGCCCCCGTCGGCCCCAAGCGTTCCGAAGCCACCGAGTTTTCCCGGTGCGCCCAGGCCTCCCGGTCCACCCACCGCTCCCGCCGCGCCGCAACCCGCCGCCTCACCGGCGGTACCCGGTGGCATGCCGCGGCCAGCCGTGGTCGGGCCCGCGCCGGCCGCCGTCAAGCCGCAGGCAAAGAAGGAAACCGCAAAGGTGGCTTCCCATCCCGGATTGGCGCCCAAGCCGCAGGCTACCGTCCGTTTGCAGCCAAGGCCGGTACCTTCACAGACCGCCAGCGCCACCTTCAACGTCCAGACCAGTGAACCCGCCCTCGCGACCGAAACCATCGAAGAAGAAATTCCCATGAACCTTGCCATCGCCGCCCTCGCCACCGCCGTCATCGCCCTCGCGATCCAGATCTGGATGATGTTGTAACCGGTCGTCGCCTTCGCGGCACACCCAACCCGCTCTTATCCCATGGCCAGCGCAAATGTAATCGAACTCACCGACGCCAACTTCGACACCGAGGTCATCGCCTCCTCCACCCCCGTGCTGGTGGACTTCTGGGCTCCCTGGTGCGGTCCGTGCCGCATGATCGCCCCGCTCATCGACGAGATCGCCGATGAGAAGGTTGGCGCCGTCAAGGTCGGCAAGGTCAACGTCGATGACAATCCACAGACGGCTGCGAAATTTCGTATTCAGGCGATCCCGACGATGCTGATCTTCAAAAACGGGGAGAAGAGGGACCAGATTACCGGTCTTACCAGCAAGGGCGACCTTGTCACCAAGCTCGACGCAGCGGCCTGATCCATCGTTCTCCGAGACGCGAGAGAACCTCGGAATTACCTCCGGCTTGCGAGTCGGAGGCTTTTTTTCCGACGGGGTCTCCCTGCGCATCCCGGCGGAATGCATGCGGGTGAATCCCCGCCCGTCCCTCCTCCGGCCCGGAAAACAATTGGGAGAAGCCGCCGCGGTGGACTGCTTCTCCCAATTAGATGCTTCACTGGATGCCGAAGCACCCAATGGAGGGTTACTTTTTCTTCGGGGCCGCCTTTTTCTTCGCGACTGCCTTCTTTGCGACCGGCTTTTTCGCGGCCGCTTTCTTGGCGGGAGCCTTCTTCACTGCGGCTTTCTTAGCCGGAGCTTTTTTGGCGACAGGTTTCTTGGCTGCTGGTTTTTTAGCAACTGCCATTGGATATCCCCCCTCTCTTACCGCAGGCGCGGAAAATGTGAAAACTTTGTGAATAACTCACTGCGAACTGTGCATAAGTTCTTACCTGAAATGCGTCAACGAATTTTTCCATTTGCACTTGATTTTTTAGCCCGCAATTTTCGGGCCATTCGGCGGTCCATCAAAATGGCTTCGGCCCGCGCGGCAATGTCCTCCACGTTCCACAGCCGCCCGAGCCCCTCGTAGCCGCACGCGAGCAGGCCTTCCTCGGGTCCGATAAATTCCGCGCCGCGATCGCGCAGGCGTTTGACGTTGTCTTGCGTGGCGGCGTGCAGCCACATCTTTCCGTTCATCGCCGGCGCGATCAGGATCGGCGCGAGCGTTGCGAGCGCGAGGGAAGTAATGGCGTCGTCGGCGATGCCGTGCGCGAGCTTGGCGAGCAGATTGGCTGTGGCGGGCGCGATGAGCAAAAGGGATGTGCGGTCGGCTAGATCGATATGGCCGGGATGCCACGACTCCTTTTCGTCGAAAACGGAGGTCGTCACGGGGTTGCGTGAGAGCGTCTTGAATGTGAGCGGCGTGACGAATTCCGTCGCCGCGCGCGTCATTACCACATGCACATCGCAGCCGCGCTTCGTGAGGCGGCTGGTGAGGTCCGCCGCCTTGTAGGCTGCGATGGAGCCTCCAACGCCAAGAACAATGGTTTTCACGCTCATGCTGGGTGGAGGCTGAGCCGCCGGCTGAGGTAGCGTTCGGCGCGCATGACCGCGCGAAATTTTTCGATGTCCTCTTCCATGGAGCCGCTGATGATCGTGTAGCGATATTCGCGCCAACGTTCCATCTCGGCGGCGGCATTTGTCAGACGCATTTGGATTTGCTCATCGGTTTCGGTCCCGCGCCGCATGAGCCGGCGGCGGAGTTCGTCGAGACTCGGAGGCATGATGAACACGTCCGCGAGGGCTGCCTGAATGAAGGGATCCGCGCATGCACGGATGCTTGCGGCGCCCTGCGTGTCGATGTCGATGAGCACGTCGATGCCGGTCCGGAGCTGATCCAGCACGGTTCGCTTGAGCGTGCCGTAGTGGCGGCCATGGACCTCGGCATGCTCGAGGAATTCGCCCGCGGTAATCCGCGCCTGGAAATCCGCATCGTCCAGAAAAGTGTAGTCCTCCCCGTTGATTTCCCCGGAGCGCGGCGCGCGCGTCGTGCAGGAGACCGCGTAAACGAAGTCGGGCTTTTGCCGCAGCGCGGCGGTGAGCGTAGTCTTGCCGGCGCCGGAGGGCGCGGAGAGGACGAACAGGATGCCGGTGCGGTGGAAGACGGGGGAGTTATTCGACATTGAGAACCTGCTCGCGGATTTTATCGAGTTCGACCTTCGAATCAACGACGAGCCGCGTGAGTGCGGAGTCGCCGGCCTTCGAGCCGAGAGTGTTGAGTTCGCGATAGATTTCCTGCGTGAGAAACTCGAGTGCGCGGCCGACCGGCCCGGCCATATCGAGCTTTTCGGCGATCTGCGCAAAGTGGCTGTCGAGCCGCGTGAGTTCCTCGGAGACATCGCATCGTTCGGCGAAGAGCGCGATTTCGGTGGCGAGCCTCATGTCATCGACCGGCAATTGCACGCCCGTTCGCTCGACGCGGGCGCGAAGTTCGTTGCGATAGCGGACCACGATTTCCGGCGCGAGCTTCGCCATGCGGGTGCGCGCCTTGCGCAGCGCCGCGAGGCGCTTCGTCAGGTCGCGATGCAGGCTTTGGCCCTCCTTCGCGCGCATGGTTGAGAGGGCGGTGAGCGCGATGTCGAGCGCGCGCGCAATGATCGGTTCGTAGTCGGCCGTTGTCTGCTGGGGCGTGCGGATGACCCCGGGCAGGGCGAGCAGCGTGTTCACGTCCAAATCGCCGGCAAGTGCAAGTTCCTTTTGCAGTGAGCGAATTTCTCGAAGCAGATCGCGGGCGAGCGCGCGGTCGATCTCGGCCGCTGAGCCGCCTCCGGCGATTGTTACGGCGACGCCGACATTCACGCGACCGCGCGCGACGCGGTGGGCGACACGCTCGCGAATAACGACTTCGAGTGCCGAAAGCTCGCGCGGAAGCTGACAGGCGACCTCGAGTCCCTTGCGATTGACCGATGCGCACTCCACGACGCAGCGGATTCCCGCCGAGGTGGCCTCCCCGCGTCCGTAGCCGGTCATGCTGTTCACCGCACAAGGACTACGGGGAATCCGGGAAACTGGAAAACAGGAAAATCAGCGATCGAGCCAGAGCGCCTGGCGGAAGCAGAATTTACGGGCATGTCCGAAGCCGCGCCAGCCGGCGGAGTCCGCCAGCGCGGCGAACTCGTCGAAGGAGAATGCGCGGCGCACCGAGGTGCGGGCGTCGGCAACCGTCATCGGTTCGCGCATCCAGACGGACGTAAGCAGATCGACGCCCAGCGTGCCGGCCGCGCAGCGGCGGAGATCCGCGACGAGCGCGTGATGTTGCGCGAGCGCGGCGCAGCGACGCAGGATGCGCACGGCGTCCTCTTCGGAGAAATGGTGAAGCGCAAGCGAGCAGAGCACGACGTCCCATTTTTGCCCGTCGCCAAAATCCCGGATATCGCCGCGGTGAAACGTGATGTTGTCGAATGTTGCCGACAGGCGGCGCGCGATTTCCAGCGTGGAGGCCTGCTGATCCACAGCGTCGATGGCGACATCAATGGCACGCCGCGAAGCCCACGAGGCAATGGCGCGCGGGATGTCGCCGCCTCCGGTGGCGAGGTCGAGGATGCGCCACGTCCGGCCACGCAGGAGCCGGCGGCGCAAGTGGCCGAGCACAAGCGCGTGGCTGCCGAAGACGCGGTTGAGCGTGGCGAGATTCGCGAGATCCTTTTCCAGCTCGCGCGACACGGGCTGCGGCACATCCATGCGCTCGGGCCGCGCGGGATCGAAGGTGCGGCCGCTCATGGCACGAGAGACAGCAGGGCGAGCATGCGGCCGGTGCGGCCAAGTTCGCGACGGTAGGAATAGTAGCGCGCGGGATGCGAAGCCGTGCAGATGCCGTCGTCGTAAAAGGCGCTGATGCCCATGGCGCGGGCCTGCGCGGCGATCGTCGCCGCGAAATCGACCTCGTATGCCGGCGGGCGAATGCATGGGCTGACAACGGCGACGAGGTCCGCAGGGTCTGTGGCAAAGGCTTCGCGCAGGGAATCGACCGCGCGACGGAGGATGTTCAACTCCGTGCCTTTGCGTCCGGAGTGGACGAGGGCGACGGCGCGGCGGCGCGGATCGACGAGGAAGACCGCCGCGCAGTCCGCGACATGGATGCCCAGCGTGAGACCGGGAGTCGCGGTGGCAAGGCCGTCCGCGCCGGCGACGGGCTGCGCCGGGCGCGCAGCGACGATGGCAATTCCGTCATTGTGGACCTGCTCTGCGAAGATGGGGGGCGCGAATCCCAGTTGGGAAACGAGCGCTTGGTGCGCGGGCTGGAGCCTTGCAAGGGCCGTCTCGCGGTCGGCCGCGGCATCGATGGCGGGGATGCGCGTGAGAAAGGCCGCTCGCACACCAGGAATGGCGTCGAGCGCCGGAAATCGCTCGACGGGCCGGGGCGTTGCGGGCTGTGGAGTCATGGAGGGATCAATGCCATCGCGGACGGCGCGACGCCATGGGAAACGCGCAGCCGAAAAAACATTGCCCGCCGGGTGGTAGTGTATTATAGAACTACAACACCAACGCAATGTATCTTTCGATCCATCCATCGAGCGGGGTGCCGATCTACCGGCAGGTGTTTCAACAGCTTCGCGAGCGGATTGCGAGCGGCCAGTTGGCGGCGGGGGAACAATTGCCGTCGGTGCGGGATTTGTCCGCGGAGGTGAAGGTGAATCCGCTGACGATTGCGAAGGTTTATCAATTTCTGGAGCGGGAGGGGCTTGTCGAGACCCGGCGCGGGCAGGGCACGTTTGTCGCCCGGGGCTTGAAGCGGGCCTCGCCGGCGGAGCGGCGGCGGCAGCTCGAACCCGCGCTGCGCCAGCTCGTCGCGGAAGCCCTGCATCTGGGCCTCGACGAGGAGGAAC
>JAQTOP010000068.1 GCA_028713285.1 Terrimicrobiaceae bacterium | reverse complement strand
CGCAGCTTGCGCATGATGACGGCGCGGTGGGTCTCGGCCGTCTTCACGCTGATGCCGAGCACGGAGGCGACTTCCTTGTTGCTCTGTCCCTCGGCGAGGAGCTGCACGATCTCGCGTTCGCGCGGGGTGAGGGCTTCCTCGGCATGGGGATCGAGGGGCTCGCCATTGGCGGCCCGGAGGAAGCCGTGGAAAATCCATTCGCTGAGTTTCGAGCTGCAAAAGTGGCGGCCGGCGAGCACGGCGTTGATGGCGGAGACGAGATGGGTGCCGGCGTCGGACTTCAGCACGTAGCCGTCCGCGCCGGAGCGGAAGACCTCGCGCACGAGATCCTCGGTCTCGTGCATGGTGAAGATGAGGATTTTGACCTCGGGGAAGCTTTTCCGGATCTGGCGGGCGGCATCCATGCCGTTCAAGCCCGGCATGCTGAGATCGAGGATGGCGACGTGGGGCTGGCTGGCCTCGATCAGCCGGATCGCGTCGCGTCCCGAGGCGGCTTCGCCGCACGTCTCCCAGCCGGGCTGGGCGCTGACGAGGTCGCGCACGCCGTGACGCACGACTTCGTGATCGTCGGCGATGAGGATTTTAATCTTCTTCGGATTCATCGGATTCGAGGGGGAGGTTGGTGCGGATGGTGGTGCCGCCTGGGCCGGACTTGATCTCGAACGAGCCGCCAAATTGCCGGAGGCGCTCGCGCATGCCGGCAATGCCGACGCCGAGCACGGGATAGCCGGGACGGTGGGGGCCGGCGGGCCGATCGGGGCCGGGCCCGATGCCGCGGCCTTCGTCACGGATCTCGAGGCCAAGGATGCCGCCTTTCAAGGAGAGGCGTATCCAGGCTTTCCGGCTGCCGGAGTGGCGGTGGACGTTGCTGAGGCTCTCCTGGACGACGCGGAAAACGGTGGTCTCGATCTCGGAGGGCAGGCGCTCGAGGGAGTCGGGCATGTCGAGATGCACGATCTTTTCCGTGCGCGTCATGAACCCATCGACATACCAGCGCAGCGCGAAGAGGAGGCCGACTTCGTCGAGCAGCGGGGGGTGGAGCAGGTAGGAAATGGTGCGAATCTCGCGCAGGCTGAGATCGGTGAGCGCG
Source organism: Terrimicrobiaceae bacterium (assembly GCA_028713285.1). GTDB lineage: Bacteria > Verrucomicrobiota > Verrucomicrobiia > Chthoniobacterales > JAATET01 > JAATET01. Next base: position 18,799 of record JAQTOP010000068.1, on the reverse strand, counting down.
CGAATCTCCCCCAGGCTGCGGCGGGCTTTGTCATCCGCCGGCAGGAGCGCGGGGTCGAGGTGGGAGATGAGCTGGGTGACGGCAATCTGCACGGCGGAGAGATTCTGAGCGGTCGAGTCGTGCAGCTCGCGGGCGATGCGGCGGCGCTCCTCGTCCTGGAGGCGGAGGAGCTGTCCCGAGAGCTGGCGCAGCTCGTCGTGGGCGCGCTTTCGCAGGGAAATATCGCGGAAATTGAGCTGGACGATGGTCTCGTCGCCCGCGTCGTAGATGCCGGCGGTGACTTCGAGATGGCATCGGTCAGCCGTGGCGGCTCCGGTGACGGAAAACAGGGCGATCTCGGCATGGTGGGCCGGCTGGGAGCTGTCGAGGAGCTTCGCGAGGGTGCGCTGGGTCCTCTGGGAATTGAACGCGGGCAGGGCTTCGAGGGAACGCCCGATGAGCGAGGGGCGTTCGCAAGCCAGGATGCGGCAGAGCTCCGGGTTCACATCCGCGATCACCCGGGTCGATTGCTTCACGATGAGGATGCCGTCGGTGGCGGTCTCGAACAGGCGCCGATAGCGTGCCTCCGAGGCCTCGAGCCGCTCGTGGGCGAGGTGGGTCTGGGTGAAGTCGCGTGCCACGCATTGCAGCTCGCGCAGCTCTCCGGTGTCGGAAAAGATCGCGCGGTCGGTGCGGCGGAACCACGCGACGCCGCCCCCGGGGGCGCGCACGCGATGCTCGAGGATGCAGACGGGTTCTTCCGCGGAAAGGCGGTCGATCGCGGCATGGACGCGGCCGATATCCTCGTCCGCCACCAGGTGGTGCGCGTCGCGGCCGAGGAGATTCTCGCGCCGCACGCCGGAGTAGCGGCAATAGGCATCGTTGACGAAGGAGATGCGGCCACTGGGCCGGTAGCGGAAGATGAATTCGGTCTGGTCCTCGACGATGGCGCGGTAGTTCGCCTCGGTGCGCTCGATGGTGCGGGCGAGATCCTCGATGCGCCGGGCGAGACCGGCGAGTTCGCCGCCGCCGGTGACGCCGAGATCCGAGGGCAACTTCCCGGCTGTCGCGGCCTGGGCCAGCCGGGCGGCAAGCCGGCGGACGGGATGGATGACATTCGCATCGAGCAGATACCAGACGACGAAGAGCAGGATGCCGCCGGAGGAGGCCAGGGCGACGACGAAGATGCGGATCGTCGCGCCGGCCTGCAGGTGCAGCGGGCGCGCGCAGGCGAGTTCGGCGCCGGCGACGATTTGCCCGCGGAAGTCGGTGAGCGGGATGGTGGACGAGATCGTCTGCGCATCGACGAAGCGCACGAGGGCTGGGGGCTTGACGGCGGGCACGACCTGTCCATCGGGGCGCGGGAGGAAGCGGATGTGGTAGTCGGCAAATTCCTCGAAGCTCGCGACCTCGTCCGGTCCGAAGATCCGTCCGCCGACGAGGGTGCCGGCCGGCGGGCCGGTGCGGTCGCTATGGGCGATGGGCTGGGCGGCGACGATGAGGATGTGGTTGCCGATCCGCATCAAGCCGGATGCGGGCCGGCCGATGTCGTTCTGGGGGACGAGCCGCTGCCGCAGGATGGCGCGCTGCAGATGATCGGGCGCGATGCGGTTGCGCTCAAGATGCCCGGGAAGCGCCTTCAGCAGGATGAGGCTGCCGTCCTGGCGCCAGATGCCGAAGAAATCGAGATGGAGGTTGGCCAGGGTCGAATCGTCGAGATTGCGGGCGGGGAAATCCGGATTCGTGCCGGCGGCAAACTCGTAAAGCTCGTCCCACGGCGCCCAATCCCCGACCTCGGAAGTGACGGCCTTTACGGCGCTCTGGAGATCGGCGGAGAATCGATCCGATTGCTGGAGCATCTTTTCGACTTCGATGTCGGTGAACTGGCGCTCGATGAGCGTCTCGACCAGCACGACGACAATGCCGAAGAGGAGCACCACCGCCACCGAGAAGAGGAGCAGGGATTTGAGGCGCAGGCTCATGGGATCTCGACGGGGGCCGGGCCCCGCATGCTATCGGGGGGCTGGCCGGGCCGTCGCGGCGGCGGCGGTTTTCTTCTGCGGAAGAATGACTTTGCTGAGACCAAAGATCGGACCGTAGATGGCGTAAACGAGAAAGCCAACCATTACGCCCATGCAGACGATGGTGATGGGCTCGAGGATTTTGTCGATCTGGTTCGCGATCGTGTCGAGTTCATCCTCGTAGTCGCTGGCGATCTCGTCGAGCATCTCGTTGGCGGAGCCGGTCTCGCTGGCGATCTGCATCACGGCGGAGATCGTGCGGCCGTCGGTCCCGAGCCAATGCGACTCCATGAGGAAACTCTCCGGCAGATCCAGGCCGTCGATCACGTGGTCCCGCACCCGCATGAAAAACTCCCGGTAGTAAACGTGGCTGGAACTTTGCGCGGTGATCTCGAGCGCGGTCGAGATGCGCACGTTCGCCTGCAGCAGCATGGCCAGCGCGCGAAAGCTCACGGTCGCGGCCGACTTGCGAACGATCATGCCGACCGTGGGAATGTATAACACGAGCTTCTGCACGGGGAGTTGCGCGTAAATCTTCCCCCAGTTCTTGAAAAGCAGCCCGAGGCCGATAAAGGGCACCAGTGCGAAGTAGGGCTGGTGGACGAGCACGTCGGAGAACTTCATCATCGCGATGGTTGCGAAGGGGAGTTGCGCGTGCATCGAGCCGTAAAGCTTCGCGATGGCGGGCACGAGCGTGAAGCTCATCGCGATAGTCACGGACACGGCCATCACGAGGACGATGGCGGGGTAGATCATGCCCGTCTTGAGTTTCTTGAGGATGCGCACGGTTTTGCGCTGGGTGTTCGCGATCTGCCCGCAGACGGAGGCGAGGCGGCCGGACTCCTCGCCGGCGCGGATGAGCGCCAGCACGTCGTCGGGAAATACGTCGGGGAAACGCGCCATGGCGTCGCTGAGTTTTTCGCCGATGGAGATCTGGTAGGCGAGTTCGGCGAGGACGCCGCGATAGCGGGGGGATTTTACGCGTCCGGTCTGGAGTTCGAGGCTCTTGATCGTGGAGATGTTGCGTTCGAGGCAGCGGGCGAGGCCGCCAAAGACGGCGACGCGCTCTTCGAGCGAAGGCTTTTTTTCGCTCATGCGCTGGACGAACTCGTCCGCGCCGCCAATGGGCGTGACCCTGGCGGTCTCGTTGGGCGCCTTGCCCGCTCCGACGAGCGCCTTCGCATCGGTGTCCGTATCGACGATCGTGTGATGCGTGCGGCGCGTGGTGATGTTCGTGAGCGAGACTTTCTTGAGCATGGCGCCGGGTCAGCGAATCGAGGGGCGGATGGCGAGGATGGAGCTGGTGCGCGTCGCGGGCTGCCCTGCCGCGGCCGCGGCATCCGAGGTGGTGAAGGTGAGTGTGGTGTTGGATTGCTGGACGGTGCCGAGGTTTGCGACGGGCTGTAGTCCCTGCTGCGTGAAATCGGGAAGGGCGGTGACGGCGGGATCTTGCGGAAGAATCGCCACGATGGTGGCGCCGTCGAGGCCGAGCTGGTAGAGGCGCACGGCCTGCTCGTGGAGGTTGATGCAGCGGGCGATGCGGGCGTTGGTTTCCTCCTGCGCGACGGTGGCAAGCGCGAGCGCGGCGGCGGCGCTCACCGCGATCATGAGAATCGCCGAGGCAACGAGCACTTCGATGAGGGAATAGGCGGCGGCGCGGCTCATTGGGCGAAGCTCTCGACCCATGCGGCGCGGGTGGCGAGGCGGTCGAGGTTTTTCGGATCGGGTTCCGGCGTGAGCCGGACGCTGCCGCTGGACAAGGTGATCGCGCGATCCGACCGGATGCCCCCCTGGATCGTCGCGATGCCCGTGGCGGTGAATGCGACCGGGGTGTTTTCCAGCTCGAGCAGGAGTCGCCAGGCCGGTGAGGTCGTGGAAAACTGGATGGCCAGGCTGCCGCTGGCCTTCTTCACGGCAAGGTCGAGGCGGCGGCTGTTGTGCTGGTTGAGCGTGATGGTGGCAAGGTCGCGGCTGCTCGATGCAGGCTGGTCGATGACGATGAGCATGGCCGGGAGATCGTCGGCGGCGGCATTGCCGATTGTGGACTGGCCTTCGAGCGTGAGGGTGGAAATTTCGCCGGGGATGTAAACGTTGCCGAGGCCGGGGGTGTTGAGCGTGATCGTCACGTGGCCGGCACCGTCGCAAACGACGCCGTTCGAGGAGGAGGCGGTGGAGCCGTCCACGGTCTCGCCTCCGGTGGCCTTGAGCTGGGAGGAGTTGGCGGCGGCATTCGTGTTGTGGATGGCGTCGAGCTGGCCGGTGTAGAAATCCGCGCCGCCATTGCGCGGGTTCGCGATCTGGCGCGGGAGCGCGAGGTTGCCCATGGCGAGGGTGCTGCCGGCGGAGTTCGTAAACGAAATCGCGGGCGCGCCGGCCGGGGCGGAAACCGAATTTGCGGTGAAACTCATGGAGAGGTTTGGCGTCCAGATGAACGCGGTCCCCGCCACGGCGAGGCTGCCGATGGAAATCGAGGCGGCGGGAGTGAGCGTGGGCGTCTGGCTCGAGAGCAGCGTGCCGGCGAGGAGGGGCGAGCGGGATTTGATGTGGTAGAGGCGCGTGGGATTGTTGCCGCCGTTATGGAGGGTCGCGGAGACATCCAGCGTGTAGCCGTCGCCGTTGCCGGGATTGAAGTGGTTCACGCCGGCGGCTTTTGTGAGGGAGAGCAGAGGCGCGCCGGACCAGGCCGACACGCTGATGCTGCCCCACGACGGATCCGACAGGCTGCAGGAAATGGCGCTGCCCGAGGTGGAGGGCATAACGCGCTCGAGCATGAATTCCTGGGCGAGCGCCTTCGAGTTCTCCAGCGCGATGCGTCGCTGCGAGGCCGAGGCCATTTGCTCCACCATGGTGCTGCGCGCGGTGATAAGGACGACCCATCCCGCCGTCAACACCCCCGCGACGGCGATGAGCAGCAGGACGAGGATCATGGCCGAGCCGCAGGGATGGATTGGGCGCGTGGGCGTTTTCACATCGCGGGAAACATCGGGACGACAAAGAAGAACGCCGTGCGACCGCCCATCGCGGCGTAGGCGGAGCGTGGGTCGCCGGCGCCGCCCGTCGTGGCGGAGGAAAACGCCTCGAGCGCGTGCGCGGCGGGGTCGGGCCACCAGACAAAGTAGAAAGGTCGCTCCGCCGCCAGCTTGAGCGGGTCGGACGAGGCGCCCCCGGCGCGGCCGAAGCAGACGACGAGCGGATTGAAGGCGAAGATGCCGGCGGAGGCGGGGTAAAAGACATCGTAGTAATCCGTGAGCGTGTTGCCGACATGGCGTATGACGCTGGCGTAGGTGCCGGCGGGCGAAGTGGTCGGGGTGAGATCGATATCGTAAACCGCGAGCACGGAGAGTGTCGGGAGGACAGCCGGCTCCGTGGCGGTGGCTGCGGCGGGCGTTGCCGAGGGAACGAGGATGAAGATCGAGGCGTTCCTCGCGGTGGATGCGCCGCTGTAGGCCGTGAACGTGGTGGCGGTCGGGTCGATCAATTGCCGAAAGGCGTCCGGCGTGTCGAGGCTGTCGCCCCGCAGGGATGCGGAAACGGAGATGGACGTGGGGCGGAGGGTATTGACTCCGCTGCGGCCGAGACAATAGACAGCCGACGCGTGCTGGAGGTCGTCGATGAATTGCTGGCGCACGACTTCGGCCTGCGCGGCGCGGCCATAGCTCGGCGCGAAGTAGGCGGAAATCGTGGTGGCGGTGCCGCCGTAGAAATTCGCGAGCGGAGCGCCGACGGTTACGGTGCCGTAGCTCGGGCGCAGCCCGCCGCTGGCCGTGAGATTTTGGTAAATCATCACCGCCGTCGTGATGACCGCCGCTGCCAGCGCGGTCGCGACGAGGAGTTCGACAAGTGAAAATCCCGAGCAGTGGCGAATGTTCGGGCGGCGATTCATCGCGATACGGGCTGCGTGGCGCCCTTCATAGTCGCCGGAATCTTGATCGGGGGCATGCGCACGGCCACGCGCGGACGGAGGTCGATGGGAATGAGGATTTTGCGAGGCTCGGCGTGCTCGTCGCCCTCGATGAAGTCGATTTCCACCTGCGTGTCGGTGTTGCGCGCGACGACGAGGCGCTCGGTCTGGCCCTCGATCAGGGAGGGGATCGACTCGCCCTGCTCGAGGATGAGGCTTTCCAGCAGCACCTTCACCGCGCCGCCTCCGCGGATGACGCCGGTGACGGACATGCCCGCGAAAAGAGCGCGCAGCTTGCTCTCCTCGCTCTCGCGGTCTGCGGCGACCTCCGCGATCTTGGTCTCGCGTCGGGTGAACGGGTTGTTTTCCTTCGGGCGCAGGAGGTCGGGGACTTTTTCGCCCGGGAGCTCGCCGATTTGCAAGACGGGAGCGCGCGATGGACCTGCGGCAAAGGCCGGCAGGCAAAATACGAATGGCAGTGCGGACAGGAGAAGTTTCCTCATGGCGTGGGCGAAGGGGTGGCGCGGGGAACGGCGAGGGGCACATCGACGACGAGATCCATCCGCAGATCGTTGCCGCTCTGGCCGCGGGCGAGCGCGAGGCTCGAGACGCGGGCGGACGGGAGCTTGCTTTCGAGGTCGCCGAGCCAGTTGATCGTTTTGATGAAGTCGTCCTCGACGGTGAGGTGGGCGCGAACGAATTGCGGAATGGTGGCGTCAGTGGCGTTCGGAACGGAGGCGCCGGATTTGTTCGGAACGACCTCGAACCGCTGGGCAAGCAGGATGAGGCCGGCCTCCTTGACGAGGGCATTGACGTTGATTTCGCCGGATTCCGGGGTGGCGAGCCGGGAAAGGTGCGGCTCCCACACGTCGAGATAGTCCAGGAGGTCGGCGGATTTGTGCTTCAGGTCGTCAAGGATGGCGCGCTGCGCTTGCAGGGAGACGGATGCCGTGTCGGCATCCTGCCGGGCCAGTTGCGCGGCGGTCTGCATGCTGGTCGCGCGGAGACGGACCGCGGAGACGCCCTGGGCGACGACCACGCAGAAAAACAGAATGGCAAGGCAGGCGATGTGCTTGTTATTCATGACCGTGCAGAGGGTTCAACGGCGCGTGGGCGCTCTGGTAGATGAGCGTGGCCTCGTAGTCGGTCTCGCCCCGGGCCTGCGTCTGGTTCGGGTTGTAGGTGCGGAAGCTCAGCGCGGCGATTTTTTCGAGGGTGGCGTCGAGTTGGTGCGAGCCCTGGGTGTTGAGCTTGAGGGTGAGCTTGATTTGCGAGGGGACCGCCGGGTCGCGGGCGAGCCCCAGCTCGGCGATGGACGATGCGGGCTCCATGCTGCGGATGACGGCGGCGACGAGCGGCTGGATATTCCGCGCGCCCTCGATCCAGGCGACCACGTCCGTCGCGCGCCGGGTCTGCCGCTCGACGGAGTTGCGCTCGGCCTGCACGTCGGCAAGGGCCTGCTTCCGCTGGGCGGTTTCGTTGATCCATTGCTCCTGCGAGGAGGCCGCGTTTCGCAGGACCAGGAGGAAGAACGTGGAGAGCAGAACGCCGCCGAGGATCACGGCGTAGAAGAGGATGGGCACGAGCCGGAAATAGGCTGGCAGGCAGGGCGTGATGTCGGGACGCTCCGTCTTCAGATCGTCAATATTGCGGCGCTCGATCTTCATTTCAGCGCAGGTCCGAGATGACCGCCCAAAGGTGGTCGGGCTGGGTGAGGTCGGTGAGTTTCGTATCCGGCAGGCGCTCGGAGAGCTTCGCGGGGAGGTCGGAGCCGATCTGGTCGGCGGCAAAAACGATCTCGATGGCCTGCTGCTCGTCGGAGCGGCGGCCCGGTGTGACGATCTCGAGCACGGCAGAGGCGTCTTCGTCGTAGAAATCGCAGCGCGAGCGGAGATCGGACCACGCGTCGCCCGCCTGGCTGAGGATGCACACGGAGCCTTCGCAGCAGATGACGTAGAGGTGATCCGCCCGGGCCTTTGCCGTGACGGCGTTTCCGTCGTTCACGTGCTCGATGGCGCGGCGCAGCATGGTATAGGCTCCGCAGCAGATGCGGCCCGCCCGGAGGCCGCTCTCGCCGAGGGTCGCCTCGATCTTCTTGATCACTTCCTCGTCGCAGGAAAGGACGATGCTGGTACTGTGCTCGGGATTGTTCGTGAGGGCGTAGCGCTTGTTGCGCTCGAATTTCGAGCCTAGCGCCGCGCGGGGGTTCGTGCGCATGACATCCTCGATGCCTTCCTTGCGCGGCAGGTTGCCCTCGAGGCTGACGACGTAGCGGCTGTTCACGGAGACGTTGCACCAGCCGTCGTCGGTGAGCTTGCGCCAGTCCGCCGCGAGGCTGGTGGCGATGTCCTTGAAGTCGCCCTTCTGGCTGCCGCCGTCGAGGATCCTGCCGCCCTTGCCGAGACAGCGCCACGAGGTGCGGTTCTTCCCGATGTTGAGGAGCAGCGTTTTTCTCTTTGGGAAACGGCGCGTCCACAGTGCGGATCCGTCGTCCGGCTCGGGCCGGAACGAGGCGAAGGTGAGCACGTCCTTGATGTCCTTGAGCTTCATACGACAGGCGCTTTATTTCCGTCGAGGTAGTCCCGCACCTCCTCGGCGCTGAATCCGGTGGGCTCGGGCCGGTTGCTGTGGAAGCCGTCGGCCTCGCGCAATTCGATGCTTTTGTCGAAGTTGTTCATGCCGCGCTTCCAGCCGGTTTCGAGTTCCTGGTCGAGCTTTTTGAAGTCGCCGCGGCGGATGATGTTCGTCACGCCGTCGTATTGGAGCAGCACCTCGTGGATCGGGAAGCGCTTGTCGCGAGTCGCGTCGAAGAGCAGGCGCTGGCAAAGGATGAGCCGCAGCGTGTCGGCCAGGGTGGCCTGGGCATTGTCCACGCGCTCGCCGGGAATGAGCTTCAAAAAGCGCTGCACGGTCTGCGATGCCGAGGAGGTGTGCAGCGTCGCCACGACGACATGCCCGGTCTCGGCGGCCTGCAACGCGATCTCAGCGGTCTCGCCGTCGCGAATTTCGCCGACGATGATGACGTCCGGCGCCTGGCGGAGCGCGGAGCGAAGCGCCTTCGCAAAATCCTGCTCGTCGCCGCCCATTTCGCGCTGCGAGATCAGCGAGGGCAGCGGCCCGGGGTAGATGAACTCGATCGGATCCTCGAACGTGATCACGTGCTCGCGCCGGCGCTGCGCGCGATGCAGCACCATCGACGCGATGGTCGTGGACTTGCCGCTGCCCGTTGCGCCGCAGATGAGGAACAGGCCGTTGCGCGCCTCGAGGAAGGCTTTCAACGACGGCGGGGGAACCTGGATCGTGTCGGGCTCGGGAATGCGGCTCGGAAGCAGGCGCAGCACCCAGCGCAGCCTGCCGCGGGTGAGCATCTGGCTGACGCGGAACCGGTAGCCGTGCAGTTCCATCGCGCTGTCGTGGCATCCCGGTTCGAGGTCTGCCGGCACCTTCATGGAGAAGGCCAGCGAGTCGAAGATCAGTTCGCCGTTGTGCCGGTAGGCCAGAGGCTCGCCGGGCGTGAGATAGAAATCACTGATGCCATCGGTGACGGCGAGTTCCTTGATTCTAAGGGCGACGGGTGAATCGGCGGGCAGGTCGAGCAGGCGCATGGCTGGGCTAGGAGACGCGGTGAGTGGCGGTGGAGGCGGCATCAATTCTGGATGATCGGCGGCAGGTCAAACACGATGCTGCTGCTGTTGATGACGAGCGATTGCGCGGTGACGCTGCCGCGGAAGACGCTCCCGGCGTTGAAGGACACCGTGCTCGTGGGTGCGACGAGCTGCCCGTAGATCGTGCTGCCGGAGTTCGCATTCATATCGCCGGACGAGAACTGCAACTGGAGCCACTCGGGGTGGGCGGAGTTGCCGAGCACGGAGCCGCTGTTGAGGTTCATCGAGCCTCCGACCGTAATGATGACCTTGCCGACGATCTTGAGGTCGCTTGAGCTGTTCAGGTTCAGGCTTTGGAAACTGTAATACTGCGTGATCTCGGGATGGTTCGGGTCGCCCAGGACGAAGGCGGTGCCGTTGTTGGCGGTGAGGTTCGCGTAATGACCCGCGTTGAGGCTCACGTCGCCCACCCCGCTGGAGTTGATCGTGATGGTGGAATACTGCGAAGCGCTGAGCGGGCCGGGCGGAGGCGAGTTCAGGCTCGTGGAACCGCCGCTGTCCGGAGCCGGCGGCGCGGCGATCACGGGGAAGGCCGGGGAGTTGTGGCGCCGGATGACCTTGCCTTCGAGCAGCGCGGTATTGTTGAAGGTGACGGAGTAGTTGTTCGGGGTGATGCTGCCATTTTCGTCGAGGACGCGGGGCGTGGTCTGCACGGTTTTATTGCCATTTGCGTCGTATTCCCAGCCCTGGATTTTGGCGGAGAAGAGCGAGTCGTTGGCGACGGACCAGACCGTGCCGTTGGACTGCCGGACCGTGGGCGTCCCGGGCAGGTAGAGGTTGCCGCCGAGGATCTTCGCGTTGGCGTTGAAGGTAATGCTGTTCATGTTTGTGCCGGCGGCTGGGGTTGCGTAAACGAGAGAGCCCACGAAGGTGCCGTTGAGGGTCGCGCTGCCGACCAGCGCGCCATCGGCAAGCGTGATCGTCTGGTAGGTCGTCACGGCGGCCGGGCTCGGGGTGAACCATCGACCGAACCCTGCGGGTCCATAGACCCGGGCCGTCACGACCACGACGCCGTTCGTGCCGGCTCCGGAGCTGAACTGGTTGGTATAGAGCGTGCCGCCTGTCGGGCTGCCGGACGCGTTGCCGGGATCGCTCCCGTCTAGCGTGTAGTAAATCTGCGCGCCGACGGGATATGTCTGCCCAATGGCGAGCGCGATGGACACCGGCAGGTCGGCGGCCTTCGATCCGCTTGGCGGATCGATCACGGGCTGGGCCAGCGCGGTCGGCGTGATGGAGATGGTCTGGGTCGCTTCGGAAGAGTTGTTGAAAATGGACGCATCGAGCGCCCGTGCTGCGGCCTTGATGGTCAGGCTTGATGCGCTGCCCCAGCTCGATGGAGTGAGGCTGATCGAGGTGGGGGCGTAGCCGTTGGAAAAGGTCGCGCCCGCCGTGCCCGCGGTGAGCGGGCTCGCGCCATCCAGCGTGGAATATACCCGGAAGCGGCTGCTGTTCTGATATTTTGCCGGGATCTCGCCGGAGTTGTTCAGCGTGATCGTCGCGGGCGCCAGAGTCTGCGGAGCGCCGCTGGTCATGGCCCCGCCCGCCTCCGCGTAAGTGACGTTATTTGCAGGGACATTGACCGTGAGGGAGGGGGTGACCTTCGGATTGACGGTATAGGCTTTCGCCGCGTCGGCACTGTCGGTCCAATGGTCCGGGTCGCTGGTGACGGCCCTTGCGGTCACGCTCTTGCCGGGTTCTGCCATGATGGATTGGCCCGTGTAGAGGTGCAATGCGCCGCCGTCCTCGTAGTAGAAGATCTGCGAAGTCCCCGCCGGGTTGGGATTGGAAATCTGAACCAAAAAGTCGTAGGCGGAGAGGGGATTGCCTTCCTGCGCCGGAGTAATGACGGGTGGATTGAGTTGCAGCGGCGTCGGAGTGACAGGGGAGATGCCCGGGGATGCCGTCGAGGTGCCGGGTCCGGTGCCCGGGCCGCCGGCGCCAGAGGGAGCGACGTCGGTATAGGCCCACACCCAGCCGTCCGTGTGTGTTTTGATGGTCGCCGTCCGAGGCTCGAGGGCGGGCGCGGCTGCTGCCAGTGCGTCATTGAGCAGGAAATTCTTCACGCCCAGCCCCCCGCTCGAGGCGACGACAAATCGCCTGGCCGTCCCGTCCCAAAGCGCCCTGGGCTGGGAGGTGCCGGGCTCGCCCCCCTCCTGCATCTCGGCCTGCAGCCGCAGATCCACCATGTTGCTTCGCAAGCCGGAGATCGTGGGCGCGGTGGCATCGGTCGCGCGCGTTTTTAGTTTGGCGAGAATCGCATCCGGCTTGTTCGCGTCGGGCAGCGAGGACACGTCCGGCAGCGTGCCGCCGTTGACCTGATAGACCTGGATGGCTGCGTTGATGGTGGCGACGTCGGATTGCAGCTTCGAGCGCTGTGTCGATTCCCGCACGTTGGAAACCGTCACGATCGCGACGCTGCTGAGGATGGCCACGACGCCCACGACGAGCAGAAGCTCGATGAGCGTGAAGCCTCCGTCGCGCGGCGGGCGGGCGGGCTGGAATTTATGCTGGTGCATGCGGTCTGGCTCTTCGACAGCGAGTATTCTCGTGTGAGGAGTCCCAAATGCAGCGCGGACACTCATGCACAGTCCCCCGGGGAATTGCGAACTAATTCTGATTTCGCTTTCGTTCGCACGAGACATCCGATAAGGACGCTGCCTCAACGATGTCTCTTTGCTGCTCTTGCGGCCGCTCGCGAGTTGCCCGCGACATGGTGCCGCGACACCTCCTCCCGCCGGGGCATCTCCCTTCACTCGCGATTCGGTCTCTGTCGCTGTTCCTTGCCATCGCGGTGAGCGCCTGTCTGCGGGCGGCGCCTCCCGATTCATCCAGAGACGTCGCCGAAAGGGCTGCGGTCGAGGCCGCGGTGAGCGACGAACTCCGCGCCCAGCCGGAACACGTTTACGAATTCGATCGCGCGGTGCTGCGCGACGTATTGCGCATGCTGGCCAGCGACGCGGGGATTTCGTTCGTCTCCCTGCCCGACAGTGGCGTCGATGACAACGCGCTCGTGACCTTCTCGATGAAGGCGAGCCCCTTCCGCGCGCTGGAAGTGATCGCGAAGGCGAATGGCGTGGCCCTCTTTTACAGCGGCGGCGTCTGGTATCTGCGCCCCTACAACGACCAGGAACTCATCGGGCGCACCTACAAGCTGCAATACAACACGCAGGAGACCGTCGAAAACACCGGGTCGAGCGCGAACTCGCCCTCCACCTACACCGGCGGTGTCGGCGGCACGCAATCCGGCGGCATGGGCGTCGGCACCACGGCCGACACCGGCCTCTCCCTCCAGGGCGCGACCAACATTTTCAAGGTCAATCCGAACCCGATGATCAAGGACATCAAGGCCCTGCTCGGCCTGCCGACCGATGGATTTTCCGCGAACCGCGCGCCGGACGCGACGGTGGACTACTCCCAGCCGCTCGGCGTTTCGCCGAACTCGCTGGAGCCCGCCGCTCCCAAAGGCGCGGCGAACAACACCGCGGGCGCGAATGGCGCGCAGGTCATCTGGAACTCCGACTCGAACACGCTCTACGTCGTCGCCACCCGCCAGCAGCACGAGTGGATCGAGGGCTACCTCGCCTCGGTCGATCGTCCGCAGAATCTCATCGCCATCGAAGTGAAGTTCTTCGAGAGCACGAAAGATCCGCGCAAGCAGCTCGGCCTCGACTGGTCGGGCACGCTCCAGGAGGGCTACGGCGTCCGCCTCTCGAATCTCAACGCGCGCATCGACTTCAACGGCATCGTCAATCCCGCGCTGGGCCTCACCGGCTCGGCGTTCGTGCCCGGCACGGCGGTCCTGAGCGCGCAGGATGTCGATGTGCGGTTGCGCGCGTTTTTGAACGACCGCGACACTTCCACCGTCTCCTACCCCCGCGTGCTCACCTTGAACAATCGCGAGGTCGTCATCCGCAGTGTCATCAATCAGCCCGTGCTCGCGTCGAGTTCCTCGGTCACGCCCGGAGTCGGCGGCACGACCACCGCCAGCGTCTCGTATCTGCCCATCGGGACGATCATCAACATTCTGCCCAAGGTGCTCGCCGACAAGTCCGTCGTCCTCAACGTCTCGGTCACGGTCTCGAGCATCGTCGGCGAGGAGCCCATCGCCGGCAACAACTACCCCATCGCCAGCTCGCGCGTCTATACCGCCGAGCTGCACGTCGATTCCGGCTACACGCTGGCCATCGGCGGACTCGAGGAGGCCGTGGATGAACGGAACCGCAACGGCATTCCGTTTCTGAAGGACATCCCGCTGCTCGGCGAGGTCTTCAAGAGCACGGACCACAGGCGCTCGAAGAAAAACCTCATGATCTTCATCACACCCACGATGCTGAATCCGCGCACGACGGTGGGCATCGCGGAGACGCCGCAAAGCGTGATCCCGATCTCGCCGACGGATCCCAAGCCGCCCGCGTTCACGGCCGACGGCATGCTGGTCGGCGGTAGCGGCGCCCTGGAGAACGCCGTCGCCTGGGTCGTGCGACGGGTCCGGTTTTACCGGCAGATCGTCACGGAAAACCGCACCGAGCGAAAGACGCTGGAGGAAATTTCCGGGGTGGTCGGAGTCTGCCAGTTGCTCACGGATCAAATCAGCCTGATGAAGGAGGCGCGCCCGTCGGAGGTCCGGCGATACGACGACTTCCTGACCCAGGTGAATCGCGCCGCAAACGATCTCACCGCGGTCCGGGGCAAGGCGAAGAAGGACCTGCTGCATTTCTGATGCCGATTTCCAAACGGTAGCGGCGACCGGGTCGTCCAGATGGGGACCGGGCCCGTCCCCCGCCCGGCGACGGGCCCGATTCCCGGCTGCCTGTTTTCATTCGCCCGCCTTGAGCGGAGGGCTGGCGGCGCCTCGCCTTGTCCGGGCGGTCTGGGTTTTTGGCAGGCGATCCAGCCCGTAGCGCGCGATCTTGTATTGCAGCGCGCGCCGGCTGATCCCCAGCCGCGCGGCGGCTTCCGCCCGGTTCGAGGTGACTTTCAGCAGCGTCTGGCGGATCAACTCGGCTTCCACCTGCGCCAGCGCCATGCCGGGCTGGATCGCGAAGGCCTGGCCGGGTTTCGCCGAGTGAATGAGCGCCGCCGGCAAATCCTCGAGACCGATCCGGCTGCTGGGGATCGTGACGACCAATCGCTCGATGGTGTTGCGCAATTGCCGCACGTTGCCCGGCCAGCGCAGCGTCTGGAAAAGCGCGACGACCTCCCGGCTGAACTTCTTCTGGCGGCGGCGGTGCTTCGCGCAGAAATGCTCGGCGAAGGAATTCACGAGGGTGGGGATGTCCTCGGCGCGTTCCCGCAGCGGGGGGATTTGGATCGTGACGATGTTCAGCCGGTAAAACAAATCCTCGCGGAATCGGCCGTTTATTCCCTCGGCTTCGAGGTTTTTGTTCGAGGCGGCGACGATGCGGGCGTCGGCCCGCTCGATCTTGTGGCTCCCCACCGGGCGGAAGATTCCGTCCTCCAGCACGCGCAGCAGGTCGCCCTGGCCCTTTGCCGAAAGGTCGCCGATTTCATCGAGAAACAAGGTGCCGCCGTGCGCGAGCTGGAAGCGCCCGTCGCGGTCTCCAATCGCCCCGGTGAACGCGCCGCGCACGTGTCCGAACAGCTCCGCTTCGATGAGGTTGTCGGGCAGCGCCGCGCAGTTCACCGCGATGAACGGCCGCCCCCGGCGGCGGCTTTTCTCGTGAATGGCCCGGGCGACGATCTCCTTCCCGGTGCCGCTTTCTCCTTCGATCAGCACGGTCACGTCGGTGGGGCCGATCTGCTGGATCAACGCATTGATCTCCTGCATCGCGGCGCTCTTTCCCGCGAAGATGTCCGGCTCCGAGCGCTTGCGCAGCCGCACCTTCAGCCGCTGGTCCTCGGCCACGAGCGCCTGGTAGTCGAGGGCTTTGGTGATCGATTCGATCAACTGCCCGGGCTCGATCGGCTTCGACAGATAGTCGAAGGCGCCCTTGCGAATCGAATCGACGGCGGTGCGGATCGTCCCGCGCTCTCCGGCAAAAATGAACTGGGTATCCGGCGTGACCTTGCGGATCTTGTCCATCAACGCGACGGCGTCGATCCGGTGGGCATCGAAGGACTTGATCACGAGGTTGAAGAGCTTCTCCTCGGCGAGCGCCACCGCCTCCCGCTCGTCCGACGCGACCGAGACCTGGTAGCCCGCCGGCTTCAAGGAGTCGCGGATCGCCCGCGCGGCATCGGGATCGCGATCCAGCACGAGGATGTGAATTTTCGACGGATCCATGCGCGGAACCTTACTGCACCGGGCTGCGGGAACAAGTGCAGGGATTGCACATCAACAGCCTCCCTTTCAAAAACGCCGCAGGGAAGAATCCTGCGCGGCAACCTTAAGGAATTCACCGCCATTTTGTTATGAACTTCCGGTTTGCACGCGGCATGGATAATGATTTCGGAAAGACCAATGAACGGAACGGATCATCGCGAAACTCTTCGCGCGCTCAGGGACGATCACTTCGATTTGATCTTCCCGCCGGAAATCCGGGCGCTGTCGCACCGGCACTGGACGCCGGTGTCCGTCGCGTGCAGGGCCGCGGAATTCCTGGTGAGCCGGCCCGGGACGCGCGTGCTGGATATCGGTTGCGGTCCCGGGAAATTTTGCATCGTCGGCGCGCTCACGACTCCGGGCCACTTCACCGGTGTGGAGCAGCGCGGCCGCCTCGGCAGCATCGCGCGGTCGATGATCGAGGAGGCGGGCATTCCGAATGCGCGGATCATCCACGCGAACGTCACCGAGATCGATTTCTCGGGCTACGACGCATTCTATCTGTTCAACCCTTTTGCCGAGAACCTCCTGGAAGCGGACCGGATCGACGGGACCGTGGACCTGTCGCAATCGCTTTACCAGAAATATGCGGAGCACGTGGCTGCGCAATTGGCTTCGGCCCCGCTTGGAACGCGCGTCGCCACCTACTGGGGACCGTTCGACGAGATTCCGGTCGGATACGAGTGCCTCGACACCTCGCTCGCAGACACGCTCAAGTTTTGGGAGAAGACCAGGCACGCCGGCGCCGATGGGCTTCCCGCCGAGGCTCCGGCCTCGCACGGCGAAAGGCGCCCTTCCTGCGACTCCGCCGTTTCGTGAATCGCGCGGTGGTCCGGCGAGCCAGTATGCACCGGGATGCATTTCAAGCGCACATTTTGCACAATCGGGCGAAAATCGGAGCATGGGCGTCGCGGAGAAATGGTCGCGGAAGGCCGATAAATCGCTATCGACAAACGTATTGCATCTTCCGATGTAATTTCTGGCACGGGGAGTGCGATCAGGAGGATTCCCATGGATCAGGCGCCACAGATCATTCCCCGGCTTCGCCAACTCTCCGAACTCGAGGGGACCCAGTCCCGGTTGAAGAAGAACAACCCAAACCATCCCACCCTCGCGACCGAGATCGAGCAGTTGCGTGCCGTCCTGCCCACTTCGATTCTCCGGCATCACGATTCCCGGCGGTCGCGCGGCAAGATCAGCGTGGCCCCGGTTGTCGGTGGCGTTTGCGGCGCCTGCCATCTCGCCATTCCCCGCGGCCGCCTCCTGGATCTCCAGCGCGTCGCTCATGCGTTGAACGTCTGCGACCATTGCGGTGTTTTCATTTATCTGCCCGAGGCCGCTGAGCCGCCCCGGGCGGGACGGGAAAAAGTCGTCCGGAAAAAGCGCGCGCCGCGCAGCCCAAAGGCCGGCGGGAAGGAAACCGTCGGCGCACGGTGACGGGCGGCGATGGCCCCCGGCCCAATATCGACGAATTGGTGAACATCAATCCGCCAGCGAAAAAGGCGCCATTCTTCCGGCCGAAGATTCTCGACTGCCTCCAGGGCTACACTTCCGCGCAATTCTTCGGGGACCTGGCCGCCGGGGTCACCGTCGGAATCGTGGCCCTCCCGCTGGCGATGGCGTTTGCCATTGCCTCCGGTGTCAAGCCCGAGGCCGGCATCTTCACCGCCGTCATCGCCGGCTTCCTCATCTCGGCTCTCGGGGGTTCCCGCGTGCAGATTGGCGGGCCGACCGGCGCGTTTGTCGTCATCGTGTATGGCATCCTCGCGAAATACGGCGCCGGCAATCTCGCGATCTGCACCGTGATGGCCGGCTGCATGCTGCTCGTCATGGGCGCGACGAAGATGGGGGCGATGATCAAGTTCATCCCGTATCCTGTCACGATGGGCTTCACCTCCGGAATCGCGGTGCTCATTTTTACCACCCAGATCAAGGACTTCTTCGGCCTGCGCGTCGATCAAGTGCCTCCGGAGTTCATCGAGAAACTCAACGTGCTGGGAAGCCACCTCACGACGCTCCAATGGCAGACGGCGGCGCTCGCGGCCGCTTCGCTGCTGATCATCGTGCTCTGGCCGAAAGGATGGGCGCGTTTTCTGCCGGGTTCCATCGTGGCTCTGGTCGCCGGCACCGCGGCGGTGGCGTGGTTTCACATCCCGGTCGAGACCATCGGCACCCGATTTGGCGGCATTCCCCAGGGCCTCCCCCAAATGCACGTGCCGGAGTTTTCGTGGGCGAATATCCAGACGCTCTTTCAGCCGGCGCTGACCATCGCCATCCTCGCCGCAATCGAATCGCTGCTCTCCGCCGTCGTCGCGGATGGCATGATCGACGACCGCCACGACTCCAACCAGGAACTGATGGCCCAGGGCCTCGCAAATATCTTCTCGCCGCTGTTCGGCGGCATCGCCGCAACCGGCGCGATCGCCCGCACCGCGACGAACGTAAAAATCGGCGGGCGCACCCCCGTGGCCGGCATCATTCACGCGATCACGCTTCTGGTCATCCTTCTCGTCGCCGCGCCCCTCGCGAAATTCATCCCGCTGGCGGCGTTGAGCGCGGTGCTCGTCGTCGTCGCCTTCAACATGGGCGAGTGGCATCACTTCGCGCGCCTGTTGAAATGGCCCAAGGGCGACGCGGCGGTTTTTCTGGCGGCCTTCGGCCTGACCGTGCTCATCGACCTGACCGTCGCCGTGGAGGTCGGGCTTGCGCTCGCGGGTGTGCTCTTCATCAAGCGGATCTCGGAAACGACGCAGATAATGGCGGTGGACGAAGCCAGCGAGACCGAGGGTTCGCAGCACTCGCTCGTCGGGAGGGAGGTGCCCAACGGCGTCCTGATCTTTCGCGTGTTCGGCGCCTTTTTCTTCGGCGTGGCGGACCGGCTCGAGACCGCCCTCAAGCGCGCGCATCAGGAGCCGAAGGTTTTGATTTTGCGCATGCGCAAGGTCCTGGC
>JAQTOP010000067.1 GCA_028713285.1 Terrimicrobiaceae bacterium | reverse complement strand
TCTTTTTGCCGGACTGCGCGGCTCCGTCGGTGATGAGGATGTCTCCGGGGCTGCTGATGTCGATGTAGGCGCCGATGCCCTTGTCGGGAGGCAGCGCGTTGACCGTGCCGTGCAGGGTCATGGCCGACACGGCCTGGAAGACGAGATGGCCCGAGTCGATGGGCAGGCGCGGAATCTTCGCGCCGACCGCCCGCGCGCTCTGGCGCAGGAAGGCGTTGGCGAAGAAGTCGTCGTATTGGGCGCGGGAGCGCACGACTGCGGCTGGGGCGACTTCGAATTGCGTGCGGACGGTCGGCAGCTCGCGCGTGGCGTTGAGCGAGTTGAAACGGAAGCCGGAGACGAGGCTCGAGCCATCGGGCATGGCCAGCGTTCCCATCGGTTCGCCGCTTACCGGCGTGATGAGGACGGCGCCCGGCAGCAAGGCGTAACGCGCGGGAAGGAGCGTGTAGGCACCGGCGGCGAGGCCGCTGCTGCCACCGAGCTCGACCCGATCGCCCACCGAGAGGCCGGGATTTACGTAGCCGGGATCGCCGCCGAGCAAGCTCGCGTCGGGCGTCTGGTTGAACGGCGCGTAGGGGGCGAACGCGGCGGCGTAACCGGGAATCACCGCGAAGCTGGTCGTCGAGGCAAGGATGTCGCGCGTGCCGCCCTGGCCGGTGACCCAGCGGTAGGCGTAGAGGTTGCCGCCACCCCGGATGTCGATCACCGATCCGGGATTCGTGACGAGCTTCTCCGCGCCGAGGCGGATGTCCTTCGCCGGCACTCCGCCTGCCGTGATATCGAGGCCGGCCGGGTCGATCCACGAGGTGCCATTGGCGAGAATGCCATAGGGAATGACGAGCTGCCGGCCCGTGCCCGGATCGACCGCGGAGACCGATGTCTCGCTGCCCGAGGCCAGCGTCAACCGGTGCGTCACCGCGACGGCGTGGCCGTTGATGAGGTCCGTCGGCGCGGCGCCGGAGCCGTCCCAGCCAATATTGATGGAGCCGATCGGGGCGCGCAGCGTGCCGTCCTGCTTGATCCTCGATCCGTAGATATTCAGCTCGCCGCCCGCCGAGAGCGGGAGCTGGCGGTCGCCGGAAGCGGCAATGGTCACGGATCCCGGATGGAACTTCAGCTCCGAGGCGGTGTCCGGTTTTTTGTCATTCAGGTTGCGGGGAAGCCGATAGTCCGAGGCGTTGATGGTGAAGGTCACGCCGGTCGCCGGATAAATCTGCCCGGCGCGCAGGGTGAGATTTCCCGCGATGTCGAGCGTGCCGTCGCCGCGGATGTCACCGCCATCGGCGATGAGCCGCGCGGAACCGATCCCCTGGAGCGAAAGATTGCCCACGTCGATCAAGCTCGCATGCACGGTGAGACTGCCGGGGCCAAATCTGGGCCGGAAGAAGTAGGGCAGGCCGCCTTGGGTGAAAGCGCTTTTGCGGGCGGTGTCGAGCAGAGTGAGCGGGGCGAGGAAGGACGTGCCGAGCGCGACGTAGGGCGCGGTGAGATCAACGGCGGCATCCGCATAGAGCACGCCGCCGCTGGCGACGGAAAGCTTTTGCCGGGCGTCAATCGTGACGGGCCCACGGAACCTCACCACGCCGCCGAGCGTAAGCGAATCGAAGCCTCCCTCGGTGAAGCGGTCCACGGCAAAGTAACCGCGCCCGGGAACCACTGCGCCCGTGGCATCGCGAATCGTCGAACCGATCGGGGGTTTCCCATCGTCCAGGAAATCCCCGGGAATTCTCCAGCCGCTCTGGGTGATGACGAGATTTACATCCTTTGGTGTGTCGATGGTATTCGGAGCGATGAATCGGCCGGACGCAATCGACAGGCTGCCTCCGACCGCGGTCGGGCCGCCAGCCGAACCGTAAAGATGCGAGTCCGCGAAGAGCTGTTCCGAGCCGGTGAGCGTAATCGAGCCGCCGTTGCTGTCCACCCGAGTCGGAACGACCGTCCGGCTGGCAATGGGCGTGGTGACTCCGCTCGTAACCGGCACGACCGACGCGATCGAGGCGGCTCCAGCGAGGAAGGCATTCAGACCCAGCTCGGCGGGCGTGAAATCAAGCATGCCACTGGCGCCGGAGACATCGAGGACGGCGGACGCCTCGGCGAGGATATTGCCGAAGACATCGATGGCGCCGCCAGGCAGCACCTCGCCGGTGCGATGCCCGAAATCGTCCGGCATGAGGACGACCGCACCGGCTGTGGAAAGCACGCTGCGGGGGCCGATATATACGGTCGTGCGAGCGTGCAGCGGGGTGGAATTCAAAGCGGGGAACGTTTTCGCGCCGGTGATTTTGATCGAGCCGCCCGGGGCGTGGATGGAGCCAAGCACGGCTACGGTGTCGCCACTCAGCGTGACGCTGCCACGCGGCCCGGCCTCGATTGCCACACCGTTGTCCACCGAAAGATCGCCGCGAATGAGCAGTTGATTGCCGAAGGAGTCGGCCACACTTTTCGCGGTGAAGCTGATGCTCACGGGAGGCCGGAGACCCTCGGACAGCACCGTCGGCTCGAGCGTCACGCCCTTCGCGCCTGGCGTGAGCGGGAGAGCGAGCCAGCTCTGCACGACGGGTGAGATCGTCGTGCCAGGCTCAATCGAGAGGCCGGGATCGAAGCGGTTATCCGGAATGGAGCGAAAGGCCACGTCGGACGCGACGGGCTGACCGGTGGAAAATGGATCCACGCGGAAGGGCCGCGAGCCAATGCCAATGAACGAGAAGCTGCTGAAGCCACCCCGATTGAAGAAATCGGGCGAGATCGCGAACTCGCGACTATTCGAGGCGGACTGGCCGATGCGGATGCGCGGCGCCTGGATGGTGAGCGAACCTCCCGTTCCGCCCGCAAATCCTTTCAGCGTGCTGCCGAGAACGAGTTCCCCGCCGAGGATCGATGCCAGCCTCGGGTCCTGGCCGGCAATGATCGCGATGCTGCCCGCGTCGCCGTAGCTCGGAACGCCCTTCGCATTCATCACGACGCCACCCGAGACGTCAATCACGCTGCCCGCGCGAAGATGGGCGCTGTAGCTCGTGATGGAAATTTGGCCACCGTCCTGCATGATTGGCCCAGTGTTCGGATGATCGAGATTCAGCCGATCATCGACGATGAGACCCGCGGTGCTGAGCGAGCCGGTGGCCGCGAGGGTGAAGTTGCCGTGACGGGGATTCGGCAGCGGGGTGTGATAGTCGGGAGAGGTCGTATCGCTGAGCAGGATGGCGGCCCGGGTGGGCGAGAAGTCATAGACGGTAAAGTTCAAGGTGCCGCCTGGAGCGGTGATCCGGCCGCGGACGTCGAGGTTCGAAGCCTTGAGGTCGATGGAGCCGCCGGGCTGAGTCTCGAGCGCGACGTTCGCCGGGAGGACGATCCGACCGTCGCTGTCGTCGATGGAAAGCGAGCCGAAGCCGTCGTAATTCACGAGATCGGAGGAGAGGATGACAAGCTTCGCACGATCTTCGCGGAGCGGGATAGGGTTCCCGAGAGCATCCAGCGCGAAGGAATCGGCCGCAGCCTGACTGGCATTCGGGTCGAAGACGATTTTTGGCGGCGTAGGCGAGAAGCTCGGGTATTGCGCGACGGTGTAGGGCGCGGGATCCTGCGCCTGGAAAGCGAGCGAAAGCTTGCTGGCGGCGGGAAGATCGGTGTGCTTCGACGCATCGCGCAACTGGCGCGTGCCGGCGGTAGTGTTGCCGGTGAGCCTGCCGTCGATGGCCATGGTCGGCGCGGTGATCGCAATACTGCCGCCGTCCCGGCCGGCGATGTAGTCCCGCTCGAAGCGGCGGCCGGAGAGCGCAAGCGGATTGGCAAAGGTTTTTGTGATGCCCCACTTCGACTGCGTCTGTGTGAATTTCGCGGTGTAGATGCCGTCATAGACGAGATCGGGAGTGGCATCGGCGATGTCGATGAGCCGACCGCCCGAGATCACACGCGTGGTCTCGACGAATCCGCTGCCGTAATGTAGCCAGCCGCCGGAAACGTCGATGATCGAACCGCGCTGTAGCACTACAGAGCCGCCCGCGTGGAGATTTACGGAGCCGCCCGCAGTGGTCAGCTCGGCGACGGTACGCTGGATCAGATCGACAAATCCCTGCGCGTTGGCAAGGGGAGTCCCGACCCAGGAAAGCCCGTTGAAGGTGCCGGACTCGCGCAGGTCGATCGTGATGTCCGGCCCGCGCAACACTCCGGTGCGCTGGAGCGGCGAGTTGGAGAGTTCGGCACCGCGAAGCTGGAGCGTGAGGATATTTTGCGAGAGCGGGGTCTCGACGCCGGTCGTCCCGGCCACGTCGATGAACGCTCCCGAGTCGGCGTAAATCTGGCCACCCGTATAAACGAATTCCGACTTGGCAGGACTAATAGTCGAGGGCTTTGCAGGTGAAAAGAAATTCCAGACGCCCGCGTTCACGCCGACATTCGCATTTGGGGCGAGAACCATTGCGCTGTCGTCGAGATGGATCACATGACCCTCAAGGTCTATCTGCGACCGCAACGCAAGTTCCTTGCCAATGACACTCTGCGTGCTCGCAATCTCGGGGAGAATGCGGGTCACGCTGCCGTTTCCGAGCGTGATCAAGCCGGTCGATTTATAGAGGAATGGGTTGCCGGTCGTGGGCTTCGTCGCATCGAAGCCGACATTGGTGACCGCGTCGTAGTTCGCGATGAGGTCGATGCTCCCGTTCAATGAGACGGAGGTGCTGCTATCGATGACGCCGAGCTGACGGATGTCCTTGCCGGTAATGGTGACGTTCGCATGGGGAGCGTCGATGAGGCCGGAGTTGGTCGCGACGCCGGCGTATGCAGTGTCTGCGGTAGCGGGATCAAGTACCGCGCCGACATAGACGTCGAGGCCGCGCACGGCGGGATCGCCGGTTGCGTGCGCGGCAACGCCGACCTGGAGGCCGGCGGCGAGGATGGTCTGGCCGTCGGGCGTGGAGAGCGTGCCTTCGTTTTTCACGTTCGCGCCGACGAGCATAATGCGGCCGCCCACCTTTTCGGCGGAGGTGGGACTGGTGATCGTCGCGCCGGCTTCGACGACCACGTCGCCTGTCTCCAAGTCGGGGGTGAGCGCGGGCGGTGGAACGAATTGCGGCGTCCCCTGGCCGCCGGCCGGCAGCGCAAGGGCGGAAAAGAGGAACTGCGCGTCGGGATTGTCGAGCAGGCCGCGGGCGATGAGGTTGTCGTTGATCGGGAGGGCCGAGGCGACGAGCGTGTGGACGTTCACCTGGCTCGCGCCGCCGAAGATAATGCCGTTGCGGTTGATCACATAGACTTGGCCCTCGGCCCGGATCGACCCGAGGATTTGGGATGGGCGTCCGCTCGGATCGCTGACTTTGTTGAAGGCAATCCACTTGCTTGCGTCGGCGCCGCCGGCGCTCTGGTCGAAGGTGAGCGTCGTCTTTTTGCCGATGTTGAATGTCTTCCAGTTGAGGATGGCCTGCGACTCGTTCTGGACGATCGTGACGTTTTTTCCGCCCTTGCCGGCCGCTGTCTGCCGGGGCAAATCGGCGCCGATCCAGAGGGCGGGATTTTCGCCGGGTTTGGGCTTCTTGAGATTTTTTGGAACGCCGTCGGCAATTTGCAGACCCTTCGGGCCGAGACCGTCGAGGACAAACGGGAGGCGCCTGCCGGGGTGGTTCGGGTCCAGGCCCGGAAGCGGTTTGCGGCGACCTGCGCTTGTGGCGTTCCGGGCCGCAGTCTGAAGCGCCTTGACCGAATCGATCGCCTGCGTGGTGCGGGAGAGACGGTCCTTCGCTGTCGCCTGGGCGGCTGCGGCGGCTGTCGCTCCGGCATCCAGGCCCGCGTTCGCCGTCCTCTTCGGAACGCCGATTGGCGCGCCCCCGCGCAGGATGTCGCCCGCACGGCCGGGCATGGCAAGCGCGGCGACGGCGGTTGCGACGGCGGCGGCGCGCATTGCGGGAAAATGAAACACGGCGGTAAGGTGGAAGACTGCGGATCGCGCGAGCCGCCAGGGCAAGCGTCGCCATCCCGCAGCATGAAGGCGCGCGTGATCGTTGATCGACCGCACCACCGGGACAATCGGCCGTGCGTGAACTTTTCGTCACAAAGAGCGCCTTGCGACGGATGCACTCACAGACCGCCGGGAGACTGAAAGATGGATAGAGCGGGAACCGCAGGGTTTATCCACAGATGGCACAGATTTCCGCGGATTTTGATACCGCTTCCCGTTAAGAGCTGGGCGATTCTTGAGAGAGGAAAGGTAGGGTCGTCGCGCTGCGACGACCGGGCCTCGCGGCGCGAGGCCCCTACCTAACTTCCCCTGTCGCCGGTGTGCCTCATCCCGCGTGCCGGCTCGGCAGGGACGCCTCGCCCTACCCCTCATCCATGCGAATCG
Source organism: Terrimicrobiaceae bacterium (assembly GCA_028713285.1). Lineage (GTDB taxonomy): Bacteria > Verrucomicrobiota > Verrucomicrobiia > Chthoniobacterales > JAATET01 > JAATET01. Next base: position 13,636 of record JAQTOP010000067.1, on the reverse strand, counting down.
ACGAGACGGGCCGCGGGCCGTCTAACGGGAGACGAACCTGCGGCTCGCTCTATGGGAAACGGGCCTGCGGCCCGTTAGTGGGCCGTCTTGTCGAGCAACTGGGAGACGGCGATTTCGTTGATCGCCACGGGATTCTGTTCGAGCAGTTTCGTGACATACGCCTCGCCGAGCTGGCGGGCCTTCGCGGCGCGAAGGCGTTGAACGAGCGCGTCGCGCACTTCGGCGAGCGAGGCCGTGTAGGCCTCCTTCACATCAAGAATCTTGAGGATGTGCCAGCCGTCGTCGAGGCGCAGGGGCGCGGAGACAGCGCCCTTCGAGAGGGCGGTGACCGCTTTCCGGATGCCGGGTTGCATCTGGGACTCGGCGAGCCATCCGACCTCGCCCCCTCGTTCCGCGCTAGCGGCCTCATCGCTGTTCGCGGCGGCGAGCTTGGCGAAATCGGCGTTTGCGGATTTCAGGCTCTTTTCGACGGTGGCGAGTTTCGCGGGCGCCTGGTCGCTGCCACCCGGGGCGGCGATGTAGATTTGCGCGACGCGGAACTGGCGCGACACGAGGAAGGCGGACTTGTTCGCATCGTAGGCGGCCTGAACGTCGGCCTCGGTCGGATAATCGGCGGGGACCTTCGCGACGGACCCGAGGTAGCTCTCGGCCAGGGCATTTTCGCGAACGCGGTCGAGCTGGGCGATCACCTCGGGCTGCTTCCCCCACTGGGCGGCGGAGGCCTCCTTGAGCAGGAGCCGCTGGACGATGAGGGTGCGCAGGAATTGATTCAGCGCCGCGGGATCTTTCGCGAGGGCGGCCTCCTGGCCGGGGTCAAGATTCGCGAGGTAGGGTCGGACGTCTGCGGCGGTGATATCGGCATTGCCCACGCGTGCGAGGACCGTGGGGGGTTCGGCGGCGCGGACGGAGAGGCCGGGGGCAAACAGCAGGAAGAAAGCGGCGGAGGGGAGCTTCATGGCTTGATTTTCTGGTCGGCGATTTTGTCCGAGTAGTCGAGGATAAAGTTCTCGAACTTCACGCGGGCGATGCCGACAAAGGGCTCGCGGGCGAGCAATGCGTCGCCGAGCCCGAAGCGTTCGTAGCGCTTGAGAATTTCCTTCCCGAGATCATACATCGCCCAGTTCCGGCGCTCCTGGTCCGCGACCTTGCGGTCGAGTTTGATCTTTTCGGCGGCGAGTTCGGCGCGTTTCGCTTCGACGGCACGGGCCTGATCGAGGAGCTTCGCGTAGGCCTTCTTCCATTCGCCGATGGCCTCGACCTGCTTCGCATTGCGGGTGTCCTGCGCGGCGACCTGCTGCCTGAGGTCGGCGATGGTTTTGTCGGCGGCCAGCTTGTCATCGGCGCTTTGCTTGGTGAGCTTCGCGAGGCGGGCGGTGAGATCCTTGATTTTCGCTTCATCGGCGACCTGCGCGGCCTGAAGGGTGGCGGCCTTGCCCTGCGCGTCCTGGAGCTGGAGCATGGTGTTCTTCAGGCCCTCGCGGAGGCGGGCGTTGATGGCGGCCTGGGGATCTTCCTCGACGGCGCGGAGCGGGAGCGCTGCGAGCAGCGCGAGGGGAAGAAGCAGGTGGAGCGGGAAGCGACGGGGCATGGGCTTAGAATCTGGCATTGAGATCGAATTGGATGATGTCTTCCTTGAACGGCGGCCCGGCGATGCTGCTGGCGCTCAGGTAGCGGATGCCGAACCAGACGTTCGACGAGAGGGCGAGATTGCCGCCAATGGTAAAGCCCTTGAGGTTCGTGCCGCCACCGCCGAAGTCGGAGTCGTTGAATCCATCGACGACGGCGTCGCTCTCGACGTAGCGGTAGCCGCCGGAGATGTTCCAATCCCAGCGGCGGGAGAGGGATTCGGAGCCGACCTGCATCTGGACGATCCATGCCGTGTCGCCGCCGACGTAGGGACCGACCGAGCTGGAGACCGTCGTGTCGTTTGCCCCGCGGTTGTTGACGGCGACGGACCCGACCGCGCCCTTGTCGAAGGCGACGTTTTGCACCCATTCGCCGGAGAGCGAAATGATGAACGGTTCGAAGTGCTTGTAGTCGAGCTTCGCGTTGAACGCGATGTTCCGGAAGGGCGTGGCGAGGCCGAAGTATTGCCACTGGTTGATCGTGCCAAAGTTGTTGCTGGCGTTCGGCACGATGTTTCGGAGGGCCATGTAGGTGTTGCCCTTCTGCGCGAAGGCGGGCCGACTGGCATCCGTGTCGCCGGCGTCATTCGGAGTCAGCGGTGTGAAGGGCGAGCTGAGCTTGCCCTCGATGTTGTGGAAATAGTAGTAGGCCCCGGCCGCCTTGAATTCGAAGTCGCGATTGATCTTCCAATCCGCGCCGAGCTGGGCGGCGTAGAGCCATTTGTCGTAGCTCTTGAATTTCGCCGGCTGGTTCGACGAGAAGTTCAGGTCGGTGTTGAAAACCGGGAACAGGCCGCCGGCGATGAAGGGCGTGAACCCGCGCAGGACCTCGTATTTGCCCTGAAGCGCCGCGCCATCGAAGCCGATGTCATCGTCCCACATGATTTGCGAGACGGTGAAGAACGGGTTGTCGAACCGCCCGAAGGTGAGCGCGAGGTTCTTCGTCGGCAGGCCGCCGAGTTCGTATTTGATGAACGCGCGATCCAGCCAGATGGCGTATTTGCTGAAGTTGCCGCCCTGGCCCTGGTAGGGCAGGCCGAGGCTTTGATTCGCCGAGACGGGCGAGTTGCTGTCGCCGGTGGCGATGCGCACGCCGGAGGTGAAGCCCTCGCCGAGGTTCAAGTCCGCGCCGAAGCGGGCGCGCAGACGGAGGCGATTGCGGTTCTGATCGACGTTGAGCTGCGGCGAGAATTCGGTGCCGGCCACGTTGAAGGGCGGCCCCGTGTTGATGGCGTTGAAATTCGGGAACGCGCCGCTGTTGTCATTGCCGGACGGAAAGTCGTCGATCTCGTAACGCACGCGGATGTCGGCGAACGGCCGGAAGTTTGGCAGCCAGATCGGAATGAGTTTCGGCGCGGCCCAGCCTTCCTCGCGGGCCTGGGCCATCACTTCATCCTTCACCTGGGTGCTGATCTGCGATTTCACGATGTCGGGCACGTAGGTCACGCGCACGGTTCCATCGTCGGTCGGAGGCGGCGGGGTCTGCGCCACGGCCTGTTGCGCGGCGGCCTGGGCCTGGGCGACCGCCTCCTGCGTCGCGGCGGCCTGGTCCCGGGCGGTCTGCGCGTCCGCCTCCGCCTGCTGGATCAGCTCGGCGGCATCCTCCTTCGTCAGCACGCCGCGCTGCACGAGACGGTTGATGAGATTGATCGTGACGTTCTGCGACGGGGTCATGGGCGCGCCGGGTCCGGGCGAGGCCGTGACGCCGGGCGGAAGCAAATCGGCGCCGGTGGACGCGGCGACCTCCGAATCCGAAACGGGAATCGACGCCGCCGCCGGGGAAGTGGACGGCTTGCTCGAGGCGTGGGGCAAAGCCGACCAGGCATTCGGATCTTTCGCGGCGGGTGTCGAGGCTGCGCCGGGCGATGGCGCCGGCTTGGAATCGGGAGTGGTCTGCGCGAGAACACCGCAAATCGGGAGCGCAAAGAGCACGCCGCATTGCCGGAGAAGGCGGATTGGGGTTCGGGCAAGTCGGATCATGGAATCGGGTCGAGTAAAAATCAGTTGGGACGTTTGGCGGTGATGCGCATGACGATGGGCATGGGCATGCCCTCGGGCGGAGGCTCCTGCAATTGCAGGCCGGTGAGGATTTCGTCGCGGATCGCCTTGTCGATCGCGGCATTGCCGGAGGAGCCCGACAGCGTTGCGCGCTCGATGCGGCCCGTCGAGTCGGCCCAGATGCGCACCTGCAGGCTGAGCGCCGCGCTGCGGGTGAGCTTGTGGTTGCGCAGGGCCTGGACGACGCGGCTCTGAACCTCGCCGGCATACCAGCCCCATTTGCTGCGGGAACTGCCGTTGCCCCCGAGGCCGCGGCCGAAGCCGTTCCCGCCGCCCGCGGTGAGGCCGAAGGCGTTGTCGCCTTCCCCGACGATGTTCGATCCGAGGGAAGGCGCGGGATCCGGCGGCGGAGCTTCCGGCGGCTTTTCCTCGGGCCTTTCCTCCGGCTGGAATTCCGGCTTCTCCTCCGGCGGCGGAGGGGTTGGAGGCGGGGTCGGCGGGGGGGGCGGCGGGGGGGGCGGCGGCGGAACGATTTCGACCATCCGCACCGCCGCCTTGCGCGGAGCAGCCTTGTGAGGCGTCAGCACGGACCAGGCGACCGCACCGAGGATGATCGCGCCGAGAATGATCAAAGGCCAAAAACGGCGGAGGAAGCCGAGCTTTTCGTCCTCGATGATTTCGTGCGGTGGAGATTGGACAGCCATCGTTATTTGGGCGCCTGGGTGGCGAGACCGACCTTGCTGATGCCGACGCGGCCAATCACATCGAGCACGTCCATGATGCCCTGGTATTGCGTGCGGCTGTCGCCCTTGACGATGACCGGCAGATCGGGATTGGCAGCCTTGGCCTGGCCAAGCTGCGTCTCGAGCTCGGGCAGCGAGACGGGCACCGTGTTCAAGAACACCTTGCCCTCGTTGTTGACGGTGATGGCCTTGACCTTCGACTCGCCGATGGGCGGGGATTTACTGGCCTTCGGGAGATCGACCTTGAGCCCCTGCACGCTGGCCGTCGTCATGATGATGAAGATGAGCAACAGCACGAGGTAGAGGTCCACCATCGGCGTGACGTTGATGTCGTCGTAGCTCTTGTTTTCTTCAGCTTGCATGGCGCAGTCGGCTAGTCCTTCGCGGTCGGGTAGCTCTCGGCGGTCTTCGTGATGAACTCGTCGATGAAGGTCTGCATCGTGCTGATGATCTCCTTGATGCGCGTGCTCAGGTAGCTGTAGATGAAGAGCGCCGGAATCGCGACCGCCAGGCCGGCGACCGTGGCGAGCAACGCGCCGGCGATGCCCGGGGCGATGGAATTGATCTCGACCTCGCCGGTTTGCGCGATCACGGCGAACGTGATCATCACGCCGATGACCGTGCCCAGCAGGCCGAGATACGGGCCGCCGGCGATGCCGATGGTCAGGAAGACGAGGTGGGCATTGAGCTTGTGCACCCCATGGACGAGGCCGGTGTCGAGGCTCGCGCGGATGGCCTGGATCGACCGGGAGGAAAGTCCGCCAAAATCGCCCTTCGAACGCTCGATGCGCTGGCGAATCTCCTCTGCGCCGATGTGGTAGATTTGGTAAATGGGCGACTTGCGCAGGAAACGCTGCGCGGCGGGCGTGGCCGTGCCGCCGAGGCTCCGGATGCTCTCGGCGTCATTGTGGTCGAGGACGGTCAGATCCCCCGAAAGGTGGCTCCAACGCTCGAGGAACTCCTTGTTGCCTTTGGTGAGCTGGTTCAAATAGACGAGCTTCTGGATGGCAACGACCCAGCCGACGGCGGCAAGGATGGCGCACAGGAAGATGACGACCCAGCCATCCATCGTGAGCGACTTCGAGATCGTTCCCAGCAGGGAGAACTGCTCGAAGATCGGGTTGCGTCCGCCGCCGCTTGATTCGTCCTGGCCAACCTGCACGAGTCGATCCGCGGTGGTGCCTCCGGCCTGGCCGATGGCGGCCAGCTTGATGGCGCCCTCCGTGCGCGCCGCCCGGGCGATTTCGAGTTCGTCGATTTCGCCGATGAAGCCCGGAACGGGTCCGCCCGGTCCCGCGCCGATGCTGGAAGGGCTGTTGAGCGGGGGAAGGGCCGCATTGAGCACGCCGGCGCTCTTGCCGTTGACGAAAATCGTGAGCGTCTGGTCGCGGACGACCACGGCGAGATGCGTCCATGTGTTGAGCGTGAGGGGCACGCTCGAGGTGGCGCGCTGCGTGCCGCCGGGACCAATCACCGCGACGTAGGGCGCTCCATTGGCCACGCCGATGCGCACGCCGGCCGCGCCCTCCTGCCGGTCGTAGAGGATGGCATCGGGCTGGGCCACGGTCTGCTTGATCCAGGCGGACCAGGTGAGCGATTCGCCCGCGGCCACGGCGAGCGTCGGGCCTGCGGGGATGACGATCGGCTTGTCGCCCAGCAGACGCAGACCGCCGGCGATCAGCGCGCCCTCGCTGGCGGTTCCCGCGGTCTCGGCGTTGTTCTTTTGCCCGGAGGAATCCACCGCTGGCGCCCCCCGATCGGCAAAGTGATAGACCAACGCCGTCTCGGGATCGTATGGGGCTTTCGACTCCTTCTCGGGTTTGGCGCCGGGGTTGCCGTAATACAGCCAGACGCTCGTCTGCGCACCGGGTTTCACGTCGGGCACATGGACCCAAACGAAGGCCTCATTCAGCAGGCTGTCGAATTTTTCGATCTGGCTGGGAAGCACGGTCTTGTCATCGGCGCCGACGAATCGGATGTCGCTCCCGTCCTGCTTCGCGGAGGTGAATTGGAAATTCCCATCGTGCAGACGCACGAGCACGGTGGCTCCGCCAATCGGGCCTGCGATCTCCGAGCCGGATGCGCTCGTGTCGATGGTGATCTTCTTGCGCGTCGTCCAGTCGTTGTTCCACCAGGCGCGCGCCGTGCCGCTGGCGGCGAGGAAGACCATGCAGAGCAGGAGGGCGAGGTGCGAGGCGGAGATGCGGCGACGCGAGCCGGAAGGGACGGGCGCCCCCCCGATTTCTCCGTGTCTCCGAGTCTCCGTGTCGTCGTGTCGAATGTTCATAAATCAAAACTCACCCCAGATGCGAAAGGTGAGGAGGACGTGGCCGGCGATGGTTGGCGTCTGGCTGATGAGCGGGACGCCCGCGTCGAGGGAGCCGTTGAAATGATTGAGGAATCTGATCCGGCTGCCCGCGCCGAAGCTCGCAAGATCGAAACGCGACTGCTGCTCGGGCAGCGGATCGTTGAGCGTGAGCGAGCCGCCCTCGGTGAAGCCGTAAATCCGCCATTCGTCGATGCCGATCATTTTCGGCAGGGACGGGCTGCGCAGCTCGATGGAGCCGATGAGCGCGTTGTCGCCGAGCACCTCGGACTCGAGGTAGCCGCGCACGGTGTCGAGGCCGCCGCCGCTGAACTGCTCGCTGTCCACGAGCGGCTGATTCGCCACCTGGCCCTGCACCTGGCCGAAGAGCTGGAAGCCGAGCGGCAAATCCTGCGTGTGCGAAAGGTCGCCACGGAAGTAGATGAAACCGCCGTCGGAATTGAAGCGGCGGTTGTCAAACTCCGTCGTGTCGCTCCCCAGGCCGCGGGCGCCGAAGACGAGGCCCGCGTTCAGCTCGGTGGTCGAGTTTTTCGCCGCCCACGCGGCATTGTAGGTGAGGGAAAACGGGTAATAGGTGATCGGCGTGCCGGTGGTCGAGCCGGCGATGACGAGGTCCTGGGAGAAGTGCTTGTAATCGAGCCCCAGGCTCAGCGAGTGGTAGAAGCCCGTGGTATTCGGCGCGGGCAGCGTGAAGATCGCCCGCGCGCCCACGATCTCGCCATTGCCCGCCACCGCGCCGCCGCCGAGGGTGGAGACATTGCTGTTCTGGCGCGTGCCCTGCACCATGAAGCTGAACCAGTCCACTCCCGGAATGCGCGCGAGGTAGTAGCCGGAATAAATGAACGCGTCGTCGAGCCGCTCCGGCGCGATCTGGAAGCTCAATCCAATGACGTGGCCGAGCTGCCAGAGATTTGTGTAATTTACCGAGCCGTTCAGGCGAAGCGGGGTCGTATTTGCGCTGTAGCGGTTGTTCAGCTCGAGGTTGCCGTGCAGCGGAAGGGTGTCCTTCACGTTGAGATCGACGTCCACCGTGCCGGGCTCGACGCCGGGCCGCAGGGTTGGCGTGATGCGGCGGTCGGCCATTTGGTTGAGCGAGACGATGTCGCGCGCCACGTCGTTGAAATTCGGCACCTTGCCCTCCGCGAGCGAAGGCGCGCCATTGCGAATCTGGTCGAGTGAAAAATACCGCGAACCCTTGATGCGGAGCCGGCCCACCTTGTTTTCGTTCACCTGGAGAAACACCACCCCGCCCCGGACCTTCTGCTGCGGTATCTCGACGGAAACGGTCTGGTATCCCTTGTCCATGTAGGCCTTCTCGAGCGCCGCCCGCGCCTGCTCGACGTCGTCCGCCGTGCGCCCGGGGCCAAGGTAGGGATACACCGCATTCTCGACGTCGGCGGCCGGCAACTGCTTCGCGCCCTGCACGCGGTATTCCTGGATGAAGGTGGATTCCGATGCGGCGGCGTTGGCGGGGTTTGCAGCCGGCGCCGGGGTCGCCGCTGCCGGATTCGCGGACACATTGTTCTCTCCCGGCGCGCTTCCGAGGGCCATCCCGGACGAGCCGGCAAGCAGGGTCAACCCGGTCTGCAACCAGCGCAACCACGTCCTCGCGCGCACGCCAGGGCGTGACGGGACCGCAATGGGCGGAGCTGTGCAGGGGCGCAGGCGATGGTTCACGATATCGGGTCGGTTGGTCCGGTGCGAATACGGGATGGTCGAAAAACAAAGCACCGCACGTAGCGGTTGAATCACGATCAAACTTATCGTTATATTGTTTATCTTTGTGAATCAGGCCTCGTCAATGGAAATTCCGACAATTTTCGGGGGCCGCAGGACAAGGCAGGCATACCTGTTTTGCCGGCCATCCTTTTGTGCCAACGCCACCCCCGGGATTTCCCCAAGGGTGGCGGCAGCAGCGTTTCCAGATGCGAACCTTCGAGAGGAAGATTCGGATTGGGAGAAGTTTAGTAATCGTTGACGACCCGACCGCCATCCACAGCACGGCTCACTTTCATGTCGGAGAGCAGGATCAGTGAAGTTTCGTTGGTGATCTGAGTCGCCACCGAATCGGCGAATTGCTTGCCGAGACCGGCGTAGCTGGAGCGGTAACCAAGATTCTCGTAGCTCCAGAAGGTATAGCGCCCGTCGATGATAGCGGCCAGCGAGTAGGGCACTCCATTCCAATCGAGCGCCGTCGCGCCACCGGGTGCCGCGAACTGTTCATAGTCGTTGATGCCCATGTAGCTGACGTACGTGCGTGCGGCTGTCGTCGTCGTCATTTTGGTCGCAAGGTTTCCTCCGGAGCTCTCGCCGCCGTTACCAATGCCGAAGCTGATTCCGTTAATGACCTTCGCGGGATACTTGTTGCCCGTAGCGATGTCGTATTGCTGGGTCACCGTTAGAGCGCCGATACCCGATTCGACGTAGCTGATTGCGCGGGTTCCGGAATCGAAATCCCGCCCTGTGGCGAAGATCTCGGTACCCTCATCGGCGCCGTTGCCCGTGTAGAGCGCCAGCGGCAGGCGGCCCGTACCGATAAATTGTGCCTGCGCGAGCAGATTGGTCATGTTAGTGAGCCCCGCCGCACCCAATTTACTTTTCACCCACACGAATGGGATAATGCCAACCCGCGTGGCGGTCAAAGTCGCGTAGGACGAACCAAGGTAGGTGCCAAGGAATGGAGTGGTGGATTGATCGGTATCCATCATCGTCACGTCCGGAATGGCGTTTTCAAAGAGGGTCGGATCAGTGGTCGGATCGGCGATGCCTGATGTGCCGCCCTGCGTGAGCGTGGCATCCGCCGAGGGCGGAATGAACTTCACGGACAGGCTGCCGGCGGTCACCTGGATTCCGCCGGTCGAGCCGGAGAACGAGGTTTTGATAATGACCGGCTGCGCATTAAATGTGCCGTAAAAGGTGGCGGCTCGGGAGCCCACGAAACTGGAGCCCGTATATCCATACTTGGAACCGACAGGCAGGGTGGTGCCAGTGCCACCCAGTACCTTGAAGATGGCTGTGAGCGTCTGCGTGCGAAACGCGGTCGAGCCGGTGAATCGAATTACCGTTTGGGCCGATGCGCCGCCGGTGAGGGCGAGCGCAACCGCACTCGAAAGGAGTAACGTTTTGAATTTCATGATTATGTGGGTTTGTTTGGTCTTGTGTGGGTGAGGTTGGGAGCGGTTGTTAGGAATTTTTCAAAGCCCGGCGGCGGAAGATAATTGCAAGCGCTGCCGCCGCCACGCCGACGAATGCGACGGTTGACGGCTCAGGAACGGCGGTGAAAGTAATCGTTCCGCCGGAGTCTATTGAGAAGGTGCCCTCGTATGTACCCGGTCCGCTACCAATCGGCATGCGAAACAGGTCGAGCGAGGCACCGGCCACACCGCTACCAAAATTACCCTGCGCACCGACGAAGTAGCTGAAGCTGCTTCCGCCGCCGCCGCCGGCCTGGTAGAACGCGTAGCTCTGGGCATTCGACGCCGTCTGGCGGGCCGCCACAGTGCTGTTGACCGTAGCCGTGTAATTAAGGCTCGCGAAGGAATTTCCCATCGTGTCGATGAACGAAGCCGCACCGGCCTGATTCGAAAGATTTTTCCGGGCAAAACCCAGCGGTGTCGCGCTGGCGGCCTTGCTGGCGTAGAGCGTGCCTTCGAGGTCGGAACCGACGTCGGTATTGTAAACACCGCCGAACACGCCCCATTGTAGTTGCACATCGATAGCGGGGCGCGCATTCCAGTCGGCGCCGAAGGTCGCAATGAGGTCGGCTCCCGTGCTTCCGATATTCAACTGGAAGCTTGTGCCGGGCGCTGCGTCCCGATATTGGGCGGCAGGGCCGATATTGATCAAGTAATCCTCGGTGCCGCTGGCGTCATAGAAGCCGATGAACAGATCGCCGGGGTTGTAGGTAAGCGCACGGGCGGGCGAAGCCATGAGACCGACGCCGGCAATGGCCAGCAGGGCGGTCGCTAAGAAGTTGTGTTTTTTCATGAGGTTATTTTTGGGTTGGTGTGAGCCATCGAGACGACGGCGAGAAAAGGCGGTGCCTCCCGATCGTTCAATAGACGCTACGTGAAGATTTCGTCACATTCCCGGAGGGGAAGGGTGTTGATCGGCATGCATGTCCGTTTCACGCCGGTTATACCGGGAGTCACGGCTCCCAATTTCGACCTGACAGGTGATCGCCCCACCTATTGAGCAGCAGCGCCGTCCAAGTGCCTGTTTGCCTGAGCTTGCTGGACAAGAAACGCCTCGTTCCCGAAGAGGATTTTGTAACGCTGATCATTTTTCTCCTGTGCCATCTGCCATGCGGAGGGAAAATCCGAGTTGGAAGGATTCCGATTTGCCCCGCCGATATCATTCACAAACTGCTGCTGCAAGGTGTCCACCTGCGCCTTTTGAGCATCGCTCAATTTCCCGGATGCGGCGGACTCCTGAAACGCGACCGGAATGGCTGCGTCTGCGCTCGGAGCCGTAATGACCTGCTCTCCAGCGGAGGAGCTTTGGCCAGGCGTAGCGGCGGAAACGGTCGCGGCTGAGCCCTCTGCAACGACGCGCCCGGCGGAGACGGCAGCCATTGCAAACTGACCGGCGGATCCCGCTGCACTCGACGGCGGATATACCGGAGCGGAAGAGGAACGTCGCAAAACCGAGCCCGGTTGCGAATCCGCGGCGGAAGGGGATTCGACAAGCGCGGAAGCGGAGGAGACTGTAGCAATGGACGGCGGAGACGGCATCACCGCGTCTGGCGCGGGAGCGACGGGGGCCTGCGGCGCGGAGACAGCACGATTTATCCCGTTCGAAAATGCGGGCGGCTGCGGAAAGGTCCCCGCCATGGCGACAGGCCGCGTTCCGGCGGACGCGTCGTCCCGGTTCAATTCCGGGCCGGGCGCATGTGCAAGCGCCGCGATTGCCGACTCGGGCGCCCCGAGGGCGCGCAGATTCGCGGCGAAGGCGGCGAGGTTCTCCGGTTCGAGCTGGCTCCACCGGGTGATCCCGGCGGGCGGCGCTGCGGCGGACGAAGGCGCGGGGCTCACTCCGCCTGGGAAATGATCGGCCCGCGCGAGCACGAAGGCGTTCAATCCCAGCGAGAGCGCGGCGAGCGCGAACCCGGCGGCGCCGAGCCCGGCGAATCCGAGCTGGAGCCATAAGGGAATGCTTCGACGGGCTTTCATGGAGGTATCAAGCGCGCCGCGGACGCCGCCGCGCAATGCGATTCCGGGAACGTTACGAAATCGTTACATTCGCGGGTCTCCGCCCGGCGAGCGAACCCTTCGCGCGAGCAGGCGGTGCCGGAGCGTGCAGTCTTGTATCGTATCACGACTCGATGAGTGGATATTTGTTGAATTCGCGTTTGAGTCGCATACGTTCGCTGCTCCCATGAAGACCCCTGCCCTCTGCGCGCTGTTTGCCGCCACGCTGGTTTTTTCGCTGCGGGCAGAAAACGCGGCGCCGTTCGCCAATTTCCAGGGCGACTTTTCAAGGCATGGCATCGTGAAGGTCTCCGGCGGCGACGGCGTTGCCGCATCGGGGCGAATCAAACAGCGTTTCCACGTGGGCGCAGATGGACAAAGCGCGCGGCTGAGCATCACCGGCGCCCTCACGCTGGACCGGGCGAAGCGCACATTTTCGGCCGTGTATGTGTTCCGTCGTCCAGCCGATGGCGGACTACGGGTCGCCGCGGTTTCGAACCTCGCACCCGGAATCGACGACGGCCATGCGGCGGATGACGGAAGTTACACCGTCACGCCGGCCTCCATCCGGGCAGAGATTCCCTTTGTCCTCGGCACCACGACCGGCACGGCGGTCCTGCTTGTGCAGATCAAGAGACGCTCCGATGGCGCCCAGTTGGTCGTAAGTCAGACGCTGACGACCAACACACTGTTGAGCCCGATCACCTGGCGGTTCAAGGGCTCCCTGCGCCAATGAAGGCCCGGCACTGAGCAGCCTCGAAGGAGGCGCAGCGCGGTCCACGGCGGCGTTCCCGATCGAGGCGCCGATCCTTTCCTCAACCGCCGCGCCGGTTTTCTTATGCACAAACGACGATCTTATTGATCGTTTTTGACGCGGGAAGCCTCGGCGCGATCAAGACGGCTGACGCAGGGCAAAATGAGATAAAATCCGGGTGCCACTGGAAACGCAAAACCGGAAAATCCTTGACCCGTCCGCAGCGTTGATCCATCCATTGAATAACGATCAGATGGATCGTTATTCAATGGTGGGACACCGCACGCCATTGAAGCAATGCGCAGAACCGAAGCAACAAAGCCTGCGCCCCGCGAAGGGCGACGCCCAAACCACCAAACATGCATATTCGATTCCATTCCACAGTCACCCAGCCCGTTGGGCCACAGGGTTCCGGCCAGAACGCGTACCTCCGTCAGCACCGGAGATACGGACACTCCCGCCGGTCCGGCTCCCCATCCGACCTTGCGACCGCCCACCTTTCCTTCCGTCGGTTCCACCGCATTGCATGCGCGATTCTCCACCTCCCCCGCTCCCGCACGGTCTGGCTTGCCGTGGCAGGCATCTACTGGAGGCTCTGGAGGCTGTGATCCTCGCCGTCGCCGGATGCGCCCCACATCTGAAAAATCGAAGATAATAAATCTTGACCAATTCAGTCGTATGAACTAGCTCTCATAATAACGATCAAAGAGATCGTTATTGAATTGACGAGGCGCCCACGACATTGAAGGGACCAACCCGCTGCCAAAGCGATGCAGCCGGCGCCTTGGAAAGCTCCGAAACCAAAAACCCATCACCACCTAAAAACATGAAAACACGCTCTCTCATAGTCACCGCCCTGCTGACGACGACCGTACTGCTCTCGGCCGGTCCCTCCGCCAAGGCGGTTCTCACCATCAACACCGGCGATCTCTTCCTCGGTTTCAAAGGCACCGGCGACACCCAGGATTATCTCATCGATCTCGGCAACGTTGCGCAGTTCA
>JAQTOP010000066.1 GCA_028713285.1 Terrimicrobiaceae bacterium | reverse complement strand
CGCCAAGGCCTTCCGCTTCGGGATCGGCGGTCGTCCACCCTTCGGACTCGGCTCAAAATCGGGCACAAGGTCACTGAGAACATCCAACTCTGTCTCGCTAAGTCGCAGCATCCCAATAAATTAGCATATCCCATGCCAAATCAGAGGTTTTGGGATAGCTTCTAGTTCTGAAAGAATTGTCTTCACGCGTTCCGGATAGTCAGGGTCGGCCACATCGACTTTGGCATGAACCAATTCATTTCGCAGATCGACAAGCAGTTCATGATCGACCCACCAGGATTCGGTCGCCGGCAACTCCCGCTTGAAAAGAAGCCTTGTAGGACTCGCGATATTTTTTGCGAATACCTCCACGTTGCTTTTCAAGTTTAAGGATTGCGTCCCGCATCGGCGTGACCTCTTCCGGTTCATTCGGCTTCGATAGAAAAAGGGACATTTCCGCGACGTCGTTCAGAAAGGCTTCGGCTGCCATTGCGCTAAAAATTACCGATTCATAACCAGCCCACTCTCCCAATCTTGCCCTCTCAACCGAAAGGCGCGCCCGAAAGATCAGTGGAGGAAAACCAAGATTTATCCATCCACTCATTCATTCCTTATAGCGGTTCTTCCTTGTAAGTGAAGTCCTGCACGACGAGCGGGAGACGGCCGTTGCCCAGCAGGTCGGGGTTGCGGATGAAAAGGAACTCGGCTCGGAATTTCACCGGCTCGCGGAATTCGAGTTTGTTGACCGTGCCGGTGCGGACCAGATTGGCCACAACCGGTGCGCCGAGTTTTTATTCCTAAAAGCAAAGGGAAGACGGGGGAGATGAGGCCGCTCGGCATCCCAACGGTGAAAGACCGGGTGGTCCAGATGGCGGTGTATCTGGTGTTGATGCCGATCTTCGAGGCGGACTTTCATCCGCACTCCTATGGGTTCCGCCCCAAGCGGCGGGCTCATCAGGCCCTGGAAGCAATCCGCAAGGAGTTGTGGAACGGACGAGTGGAAGTCGCTCCAGGCCCAGGGGATCGACCGCGCCGCCACCCAGCACCTCGGGCCGCAGATCGCCGCGATGGCCCGTAACGGATGCCGCATGCGCAAGGCCGAGATCAATCAAATCATTTTCACCGACTCCCGCCGCTTGGCGGACATCAACACCCAACTCAACCAACTAAAAAACCAGGGCACTCGATCTCCCCACAAACCATCCGTCTCACCCGAGCAACAGGCCAGAGCCACGCGCCGAGTGGATGCCTCAAGCCTCCCGCATCGATCCACATCCAAGCGTCTAACCTACGGGGTGGCTGTGCGTGGAAAATCGCGCGTTTCCTATGGACGAAATCGACCTGATCGAGCTCATCCCGGAGCGCGGGCTGCACATCCGGACGCGGCAAGAAAGCTGGCTCGTCTCCTTGCCCGTGGAACTCCAATCAGCCGACTTGCTCAAGGCAATCATTTCCGGCGAGGTCAACTGCTTGTCCGGGCCTTGCGCGCCCTTCGAGCCATCATCCCTGCTCTCGAAATCGAACAGCGACAGCCAACTAGAAACGGAATGAAGCTCTAAACGCCGAAAATCTCGGATAAATCTCGGATAAATTCAGACCGTTATCTGTCGATTCTTGTCGAAGCCTGATGATGCGGAAATCGAAGATGGATTTGACGCACGTGGCTCATCTGGTGCGTTTTACACTGTAGATGAATGGTGCAGCCGGAAAGACTCGAACTTTCAACCTTCTGATCCGTAGTCAGATGCTCTATCCAATTGAGCTACGGCTGCATCGGGAGGGTGAGAATTAAGCGGATGGCGGGAGCCGAGTCAAATTGGAAATCCCCGCTTGTTCACGGGTCGGCCGCAACGCCGTCGATTCGCGGGCTGGCGGTTGGCGTGGGATTGATTCAAACTCCCGCGCCATGCCGGAGCTTTCCTCGCGCCGTCCGCTCAAGTCGCGGGACATTCCGTTTTTCCAGCGGCTAGCCGCTTCGCTTGCGCGCGCGGGCGTGCCGGCAAATGCGGTGTCGGCTGCGGGTCTGGTTTTCGGATTGGGCGCCGGCGCCGCGCTGGCGGCGACTGTGCGGGTGGATGGACTGGGTCAGGTGGTGCTCTGGCTGGCAGCGGCAGCGTGCGTGCAACTGCGGCTGACCTGCAACCTGCTCGACGGCCTGATCGCGGTCGAGGGCGGGCGAAAGTCGAAGCTCGGTCCGCTATGGAACGAAGTGCCCGACCGGGTCAGCGACTCGGCGACGCTCATTGGCGCGGGCTATGCGCTGGGCGGCGTGCCGGAGCTCGGCTGGCTCGCGGCGCTGCTGGCAATGATGACCGCTTACATTCGCGCGATCGGCGTATTGAATGGGGCGGGCGAGGCGTTTCTCGGCTGGCTCTCGAAACCGCGGCGCATGTTTTTCATCACGGTGGCGTGTCTCGCGGGCGCGGCGGGTTTTGCGAGGGTCGCAATGCCCGCGGCGCTTGGGATCATCGTCGCGGGCAGCGCGGTGACCTGCGGACAGCGGCTCGTCTGGATTGCGCGGAAATTATGAATGCCTTCGCGCACCCGGCCACTGTCGGAATCTGCATTTTTCTCGCGGCGCTGCTTGCGGTCACGCCGGTGATTTTTGAAATCCTGCAGCGCTGCGGGCGGCTCACGCCGGCGCTGCGAAAGGAGCTCAATGCGCGCTATTTTTCCTGGCTCGTGCTGGTGCCGCTCATGGTTGCGCCGATCCTGCTCGGGCGGCTGTGGACCGTCGCGGCGCTTGGATTGCTCAGCCTCTTCGCGTATCGCGAGTTCGCGAGGGCGACGGGATTTTTCCGGCATCGAGCGCTCAGCGCGACGGTCGTGCTGGGCATCGCGCTGATGATTTTCGCGATGGCGGATCATTGGTATGGCTTCTTCGTGGCGCTGCCATCGCTCGTGGTTTCCGCGCTCGTCATCGTGGCGATCGCGGGCGATGAGCCGAAAGGCTACCTGCAACGCGTGGCGCTGGCGGTCTTCGCGTTTGCGCTTTTTGGGGTGTGCCTCGGGCACGTCGGCTATCTGGCAAACGACGGGAATTTTCGTCCGATCCTGCTGCTCATTCTGCTCTGCGTGGAGATCAACGACGTGTTCGCATTTTGCTGCGGCAAGCTTTTTGGCCGGCGGAAGCTCGCGCCGCATACGAGCCCGGGCAAAACGTGGGGCGGCGCGCTCGGGGCGCTGGTGCTGACGACGGCCTTGTTCGCCGCAATCGGCTCGTCGGTCTTCGCGGGAACGGTCCTCGCGGCGCCGGTGCATCTTCTCTCGATGGGGGTGCTGCTGTCCTTCACGGGGCAGCTCGGCGATCTGGTCATTTCCAGCGTGAAGCGCGATCTCGGCATCAAGGACATGGCGGCCACGATTCCCGGCCACGGCGGATTGCTCGACCGGTTCGACAGCCTGCTCTTTGTCGGGCCGGCGTTGTTCCATTACATCGGCTACTTCGTCGGCGTCGGTCTCGACCAGCCCGCACGGGTTTTCTTTTGATGCGCGATTGGGAATACAAACCCGCCGGGGATGCGGGCCTGCCGCCTGCCGATCGAATGCGGAGTCTGCGGCGCGAAGGCGGGCTGCCCTCCGTGCTGGCGCATGAGGCGTGGTGCGCGCTGACGGCCGGCTATCTGCGCGGGTATCATCGATTTCATGTCGAGGGCCGGGAGCATTTGCCGGCGCGTCCGCCGTTTGTCGTGGTGGCAAATCACGCGAGCCATCTCGATGCGGTGGCGCTGGCGGTGGGGCTGCCGATGCGCCTGCGGGAATGGGCGTTTCCCATCGCGGCGGGCGATGTGTTCTTCGAGACAAAGGTGAACGCGGCCTTCGCGGCGATTTTTCTGAACGCGCTGCCGATGTGGCGGAAGAAATGCGGCTCGCATGCGATGGAGACGCTGCGCGAGCGGCTGGTGGCGGGCGAGGCGATCTATCTGCTGTTTCCCGAAGGCACGCGCACGCGGACGGGTGCGATGGCGGCGTTTCGCGCGGGGATCGGCATGCTGGTGGCGGGCACGCATGTGCCGGTGGTGCCGGCGCATCTCGACGGTTGTTTTGCCGCGCTGCCGCAGGGAACGAAATGGCCGAAACCGCGGAAGATCACGCTGCGCTTCGGCGCGCCGCGCGTGTTTGCCGATGCGCCCGATACGCGCGAGGGCTGGAAGGATGTGGCGAAGGCGTTGGAGGCGGAGGTTGTCCGGCTCCGCGGATGATTCGACTCACTCCACGGTAAAGCGGGCTGTGCGTTCTTCGCCGGCGCTGCGGGCGGTGAGCGTCCAGTTGCCGCGTGCGAGGGGAATCGACGCGTCGTCCAGGCGGCGGCCGTTGAGGAACCAGTCGCAAAGCGGCGTCGTGCTGAGCGGGGTGAGCGTTTGCTGGCCGACGGGAAGGTGGGCGCTCCACGCGAAGATCGCGCCGTCCTTCGGGAAAACGATGTCGAATCGCGCGCTGCGGGCGACCGCGCCCAGGCGATTCTCCGGGCTGTCGCACCATGCCGCGTATTCCGGAGGCAGCACGAGCGTGTCGCGCCCGGCGATCTTCGCATACATCGAGGCCGCGCCGGATTTGGGTTCGGTGCCGGCGAGGAACCATTCGGAAATGGTGGTCTCGCCCGGGCGCGGAAGGAGTCCGGTTTCCGCCGCCACCTCGCGCCGGATGAGTCCCGCGGAGGGAGCTGGCGCGGGGAGGGGCGTGTCGCCGTGCGCAAGGAAATAGCGCATCATGGAGGCCCAGAGCGGCGCGGCGGCGCGGACGGCGAGCACCTCGCCGAGCGAGCGGCCGTCGAGGTTGCCGGCCCATACGGCGACGGTGTGCTCGCGGTCGAAGCCGACGCACCAGCGGTCGCGAAAGCCCGAGCTGGTGCCGGTTTTTACGGCGACGCGCACGCCGAGATCGAGCGGGGAGTTCAGGCCGAAGCTGAGGCGGCGGGCGTTGTTGTCGCACAGGATGTCGGTGACGATGGCGGCGGCTTCGGGCGAGGCAAGGCGCGCGCTCTCGATGGACTCGCCGGCGAGCGCGCGCGCGGGCCAGGCGATGCCGCCGCGCGCGAGGCCGGCGTAGGCGCCCGCGAGATCGACGAGGCGGACGTCCGCGTTTCCAAGAATGAAGCCCGCGCCATAGGCGTCGAAATTGCGTGGGAACTGGAATCCCCAGCGGCGAAGGGAGTTGAAGGCGTCGCGCGCGCCCAGGCGGCTCGTGACGATGACGGCGGGAACGTTGAGCGAGTTGCCGAGGGCCTCGCGGGCGCGCATGGGGCCGTAGGAACGGTGCGTGTAATTCTGCGGATCGTAGTCGGCGTAGGTCTCGGAAATGGCCTGCGGCGTGTCGGGGAGGAGCGTGGCGGCGGTGAGCAGGCGGCGGTCGATGGCTTCGACGTAAATGAAAGGCTTCAACGCCGAGCCGCTGCTGCGCGGAACGGTCGCGGCGTCGATGGCGCTGTGCTCGGCGCGTCCGGCGCTCGCGAGCGCGCGGATTTCGCCGGTGGCGTTGTCGATGACGACGATGGCCGCGTCGCCGATGCCGATGCTGCGGGCGTTCCGCAAATGCTCGCGAAGCAGCGTCTCGGCGACGTGTTGAAGATCGAGATCGAGCGTCGTGCGAATGTCGCCCGTTCGCGCGCCGGCCCGGTTGCGGACGAGCGCGGCGAAATGCGGCGCGAGCATCGGCGGGTCGTGGCGCTCGATGCGCGGCTGCGCGGCGAGGAGCTGCGCGGAAGTGATGCCATCGGGCAGCGAATGGTTTCGCGCGAGTTGCGAGACATTGTGCTCGTAGCGGCGCCGGGCGGCATCGGGGTGCGTCCATGGATTCAGGCGGGTGGGCGATTGGGGAATGCCGGCGAGAAAGATCGACTCGGCGAGCGAGAGGCTGGCGGCGGGCTTGCCGAAATACGCCTGCGCGGCGGCCTCGGCACCGAAGCGGCGATTGCCGTAGTCGATGCGGTTGAGGTAGGTCTCGAGAATGCGCTCCTTGCTCCACTGGCGATCGAGCGCGAGGGCGGAGAGGGCCTCGCGCGCTTTCAAGTCGAGCGTGCGGCGGGAGCGTCCCGTGAGGATTTTGACGGTCTGCTGCGTGATGGTGGAGGCGCCGGAAATCACGCGGAGGTTGCGGACGTTGCGAAGGGCCGCGCCGGCCGTCGCGGTCCAGTCCACGCCGTGGTGCCGCCAGAAGCGCCGGTCCTCGATGGCGACCGTCGCGAGCGGGAGCCAGCGGCCCATGTTGCGCAGGGTGACGGGGCGTTGATCGCGCACGTCGCTGGCGGACGGGCGGGCGAAAGGCTGGCCGCGCATGTCGAGGAGGACGGGCGTGGCCGGGGCGGGGCCGGCGGGGGGAATCGGCGCGTGGCGAATGGAAGACTCGAAGGCGAGCCACGAAGCAAGCGCGATGGCGGCAATGAGGATCGGCACGCGAAGCCGCGAAGGCGCGAAGAAGGGAAAAGTCCCCCGAATTCCTTCGCGGCGTCGCGGCTTCGCGTGAGGCATCATTCCTTCACGACGCATGTGGCCGGCGCGGTGCGGGCGTAGAAGCGGGCGTCATACATGGGTGTCATCTGCGCGGACGGCCATGCGAACGTGCCGGCGGCGGTCGCGCGGGCGAGGATCGCGTAGCTTTGCGAACCGGCGGGCAGCGAGTCGAAGAACAGATTCGTCTGCTTGTCGCGCATCTCGGAGAACGACAGCCAGGCTGCGGGCGAGCCGGGTTCGTCGGGGATGCTGTAGAATTTGCCGATCATCTCGAGGTTCGGATTTACGATTTCAAGTCCAGCGGGCAGCGCATCCTCGATGGCGACGAAGCTCTGCGCCTGATCGCAGCGGAAGCGGAAGGAGATGAGCACCTGATCGCCGAGGCGGAATGGCGCGTCCGCCGTGCCGGTGCGGGCAGGGTCGGTGAGATTTTTCACAATGCGTTCGATGCACAGGCCGCGCGCGACCGGCGCCTGTTCCGCGGGGCCGAGCGAGCGGCGGGCGGCGAGGACGCAGGCGCCGCCGCGGCCCGCGCCGCGAATGCTGAGGTCGCGCAGGTGCGCGAGGTCGCGCGCGAGCCACGCGGCGGCGGAGTGATTGGTAGAGACGGCGTCCGGCGGCGGCGCGACATTGGCGGAGAGCCTGGCGGGCGGCTTTTGCTGGAGGAGCGCGTTGAAGGCGACGAGCAGCCAGAGGTTTTCCTGCGTCGAGAGGTTGGTCGAGTTGTTCATCTGCGCTTCGAGCTTCGCCTGGAGCGCCTTCGCCGGGGCGTCGGGGGTGATGAGGAGGCGCGCCCAGGTGCAGATCGCCTCGGCGCGGGTCGTGGAGGAAAAGGTGTTCGGATTGAATTCGCGCGGGTCGAAGTGTTCGGGAATCTCGCCAATGAGTTCCTGCTGGTGCCCGGGCTCGAGATTCCACGCGTGCAGCGCGACGGCGAGCATCGCGCGGCCCTCGTCGGTGAGGCGGTCGCGGCCGAGGAAGAGTTCATTCGCGGCGGCGGTGGTGTCGTCATCGGGTGTGTCGCCGCTGAGCTGCGACAGCGCGAAGAGGGCAAAGGCGCGCAGGGTGGGGTCAACTTCGAGGCGGCTCTTGCGCAGGACCATTTGATTGAGCGCGCGAGGCAAGGCCGCCGCGAGGCCCTCGGGCACGTCGTAGCCCGCCTGCTGCGCCTGGGCGACGGCCCATGCCGACTGGATCGTGACGAAAGGATTGCCGACCGTGCCGTAGGGCCAGTAGGGCAGCGTGTCGTCGGGCAGGAGGGATTTGTCGAACTCCTTGAGCGTGTCCTCGATGACCCTGCGGTAGTTCGCGTCGCGCTCTGCGGGTTGCGGGAGGAAGGCGAGGAGCTTTGCCAGCGCGGTATAGACGAGGAGGCGCGAGGATTTTTGCTCGAAGCAGCCGTAGGGATAATCGAGGACCTGCGGGATGCCCAGGAGCTTCACCAGATAGGGCGATGTTGAGAGGGTGATGTCGCAATCGCCCGGTGTCGCGAGCCACGCGGCAGGGGCGAATTTGGCGGGGTCGAATGCCTGGCCGGACCAGGCGCCGGCGACGGATTCGCGAACCTGGATCGTGCGCGACGCGACGGGGATCGTCAGCTCAACTTCGTCCGCGCCCGAGGCGGAAGTCACGGCGAAATGCACGGTCGCGGCGGTGGCGTCGTCCGCGATGCGCGCGCGGAAGGCGGCGACCGCGGGCTGGTCCTTCCCGGCGGTGATTTCAACGGATTCGGGGCCGGAGAGCGTGACGCCGTCGCCGACAACGCAGCGGATCGTGAGTTTTTCCTCGGGCGAAATTTTCTGGCGGGCGACGGCGCGCAGCTCGACCTCGTCGCCCTGGCGCAGGAAGTGCGGCAGCGCGGGCTCGACGAGGACGGGCTTGCTGACGGTGAACGTCGTGTCGCCCGCGCCGAATTGGTTCGCGGTCGTCTGGCCGAGCGCGATGACGCGGAAGCGCGTGAGGTTGTCGGGCGTGGTGAACTTCGCGGTCGCCACGCCGCCGGCGCCGGTTTTCAGCGACGGCAGCCAGAGGATGAGTGGGCGGAAATTTTTTCGGACGAACTGGGTGTTGCCGTAGTCGTCCTTGCCGCCGCCGCCGACCACGAAGCCCTTTTGCGTGAGCGCCTGCTCGCTGAAGCTCTCGATGTAGCCGGAGAGGGCGAGGCGCGTGACGACATTGAAGGGATGCGCGGGCAGGAAGGCGCCGAGCAGCGCGGGCAGCTCCCAGCCGCCGAGGGTGAGGATGGAGTCATCGACCGCGTAGAGCGTGACTTCGGCGTCCGGCACGGGACGGCCGTCGGCGGTGACGCGCACGGTAAGGGCGCCGGCAGTGCGTGGCTGATATTCCAGGTGGTCGGCGGCGACGGCGATGGCGAGCTCGGCGCCGGGCTGGGTGACCTTGAGCTCGGTCGAGCCGAACATTTCGCCCGGCAGATCGTCGGCGTGGCCCGGGCGCAGCAGGTAGGCGGAGACGCGGACATTCGGCGCGTAGCCGGGCTTCACGGGAATCTCGATGCGCGTGGAATTTCCCGGAATCGGAATCGTGTAGGTGTCGAGAATTCGGTCGGTCTCGACGGTGACCCATGCAATGCCGGGGCTGGGCGAGAGCACGTCGAAGGCGGCCTTCCCGCCGACGGGCACGGGCTTGTCCTTCTCGACGGACTGGATGTCGAGGGCCTGATCGCTCTTCACGGGGAGCTCGGCTTCGCCCTTGCCCGCAAGATAAATCTCGTCGCTCACGGGGATGCCGGGCTGCCCGGGCAATGGCGCGACGACAAGCACGTAGCGGCCGGGAGTCGTCGGCGCGAAAGCGAGGCGGCCATTGCCGGGCACGCGCTTTTGCTCGATGGGCACGTAGGCGTCCGTGTTGCGGTAGCGATAGACGAAGGGCGCGAGTCGCTCCTTCACGGACTTCGTCTGCACGAGAAAGAGGCTCGCCTGCACTTCGGCATTCGCGGGCTCCCCGCTGTCGCGCGCGATGGCCTGGAGGTCGAAGGCGATATTCGTCGCGCCGGTCGATGAGTCGGCGCGCACGCCGAGCGAGACGTCGTTCATCACGACCTTCTCGTTCACGCCGCCCGTGATCGTCTGGCCGTCGGGGCCGGTCACATCGACGCGCCAGCTCACGTCGCAGCGGGCGCGCAGGCCGGGATCTTTGAACGGCGCGGCGCAAGGAATGGTCGCGCGGCCCTTTGCATCGAGCGCGGTCTCGCCGCTCAACTCGGCTTCGAATGCGGGCGTGCGGCGCTGCTCGGAGTAGAGGTCCACGCGCTTGAAGTGGTCGGAATCTTCGTCGTTGTAATACTCGCCGTCCGAGTCGCTGAGCCAGGTGGCGGTCCACTTCACCGCGCTGCCGACATTCGGCGCGCCGTGGAAATACTCGGAGGCGACGTCGATCGTCGATTCCGCCGCGCGTGCCGGCTTGTGCGTCTCGCAGACGACGGAGAACGCGGGATTGCGGAACTCCTCGACGCGGAAGGCGGCGGGTTCGCCGGCGTCGGTCTCGCCAACTTTCGCGGAGATTTTGAATTCGCCGAGGCGGCCCTGCGGCGGCACTTTCCACGCAGCGTCCCAGCCTCCGAACGCGTTCACGTTCGCAGCACCTTCAGCGACGCGGTCGCCGCGCTCGCTGTTGACGATTTTCCATGCCACCTGCGCGCCTTCCGGGATCGCGAGGCGGCTGTCCGCGTTTCGCCGGAGGAAGCCTTTGAACTTCACTTCCTCGTCGGGGCGGTAGAGCGGACGGTCTGTGATGATTTCACCGAGATAGACGGGCGGCGCCGATGCGTAGGACGAGCCGGTTCCGGGAAACGACGGACCGGGCGCGGCGGGCTCGACGGACAGAGCGCCGGGCAGGTCGGCCATGAAGAATGCAGCGCCCGCGAGGCTCGCGGCGGGGAAGGCGACGACGCCGTGATCGTCGGTGATGCCCCGGGCGATCTCGGCAAGCGTTGCAGTGACGAGCTTCACCGCGACGCCGCTGATCGGCTGGGCGTCGGACATGCGCGCGAGGCGCAGCGCGGTGCCGGAGGGCATCGTCTTTTGCGTGAAGACGGCTTCGTTGAAGAAAATGAGCGCGGCGTTCGAGACCGTTCCGCCCTCGCCGGTCTTTGTCGCGGCCTCCATCAGATACGGACCGGAGAGCGGAGGCGTGCCGGCGGAGGGCTTCCAGTCGATGGCTCCGACGACTTCGCGGTCATCGCCGGAGGAGGGGAGTTCGCCCTTGCCGACGACGTCGAGATGAAGCGCGTCGATGAGAACCTTCGCGTCGTTTTTGAGGGCGAGCTGGGCCTCGGCGAGCCGTTCGAGCGGGATGCGAGCGAGACGCCAGGTGATCGGGCCGGTGTTCGCCTGGAGCAACGCGAAGCGCAAACCGAGCGCGGCGCGCTGGCGGATCGTGCCCTCCGGAAACATGAGCGTTGCTTCCTTCGGATGGAACGTCGCGCCCCACGTCTCGGCCTTCGCAAGCGGGTAGCCGCGATCTCCGAGGATGTCCGCGGAAATGTTCACGCGGTAGCGTTTCGAGGGATCGAAATCCCCGTCGGCGATGAGTATCTCGCCCTCCTTGCGCAGCGCGAGGTGCGGGACGGCGGGCTCGATTTTGAGAGCGTCGGCGGGGAGAGGCTCGTCGCTGAGCGCGCCATCGAATTTGACCTCGATGTGCGGCTTGTCCGTTGGCCAATTTCGCGCGACAACGTAACCGACGCCGAACGGACGGGTCGTCCCGAGGGCGAAAACCTCGGGGTAGGGGAGGGTGCGTCCGGCGTAGGCATCATGCACGCCCTCGACGATGAGATCGTAATAGTGACCAACGGGCAGCGGGTCGCGCGGGCGCACTCGAAACTCGGTGGGCGCTGCCTCCGCGGCGGCCGCCGCGACATCCACCACATCGCCGGCGACATCGCTCACCGCGCGATTGAGCAGAATCTCGGCCGGAAATCGCTGGCGGGTGGCGCGGTCCTGGAACCAGCAGCCCGCAGCGGCGTCGTGGAGGCGGACGGGGAAGTTGAACTCGAGCGGGACCTGCGGTTCGGAGCTGAGCGAGTCCCGCACATCATAGTCGCTCGTGACGGTGAGGTGCCTGGTCTCGAGTTCGTAGCCCCAGTCCTGGACCTGCAGGGGCTTGCCGGCGAGATTTTTCAAGTCATCGCGAAGGCGCATCCGATAGGTCTGGCCGGGAATGACCGGGCCATTGACGGTCCAGGCGCCCTGCGACTGCGTGCGCCAGACCCATTTCGCATTCAGGTCGGGCCAGATGGTAATCGGCGAGGGAGAGCCGTCCGCGTCGATGCGGTCTGGCGCGACCATGGCGTCGGGAAACTGGATCGTGAACCCGGTCGTCGCGGTGAGCGTGTTATTCGAGTCGTCGCTTTCGTCCTCGCCGCCTTCCACCGCGATGCCGATGGCATCGGGCGCATCCTTGAATGGGCGCGCGTCCTCGGCGACCACCAGGGCGGGCGGCGGAGTCGGAAAAACGATCGCCTGGGCGGGCGTGGGCGCCGTCGTCCGGGCAGCCGGGATCGGGCGGGCGGGCGGGCGGACCATCGCGAGGCCGACGAGGGCCGCGGCGGCGAGAACGAGGGATCGGAGCCGGCGCGGATTCATTGGTGAAGGGCGTTGGCGCGGCGCGTGGCGGTGGCGGCTTCGTCCGGCCGGCCGAGCCGCTGGAGGGCGGCGGCTTTGACGCGGAGCATGAATTCTGTCTCAGCAAGGGTGAGTGACCGGTCGGCGAATTCCAGCGCGAGCGGGAGGTTCGACTGGCGGAAATACAGGTCGGCGAGGTGGCCGTTCGCGAGGGCGAGCTGGGCCTTCGGCGGTTTCATTTGCTCGATGCGCCGGAAGAGGGGAGCGGGGTCCTGGCCCAGCATGGTGGCGGCGTAAAGCGCTTCGAGGGCGATGCCGGCGTCCGTCGGCGAGAGGGCGAGGGCGGCCTCGGAGTCGCGCTGGGCGAGGAGGTATTGCCCGGCTTCGTTGAGGGCGCGGGCGCGTTTGCGGAGTTGCGCGGTGTCGGTCGGATGCTCCGCGAGAGCCAGGTCGGCTGTAGCGATGGCCAGCGCGGTGTCGAGCGCGTGCGGCTTCGTCACGTCGATCCATTCGTCGCGGCGGGCGTCGTCTGCGCGCAATTGATTCAGCATGTATCGGGCCCGGGCGCGGGTGAGCCGTGCGGCGACGGAGTCTGGAGCGAAGGCAAGCGCGGCGTCGGCATCGGCGAGCGAGCGAGCGAGCATCCCGCCGTAGCGCAGCCACCAGGCTCGCTCGATGCGTTTCGCAAGGTCGTTCGGATGCTTCGCGAGGGCGGCATCGAGAGGCGGAATCGCATGGAGCGTTTCGTCGAGTCGCTCGAAGGCGGGCAGGTCTCTCTTGACGGTGGGGGAATCGGGCTCGAGGGCCTGGGCGGCTTTGGCATCGGCCAGCGCGCCCGCATAGTCGGCGGCGCGGAGTTTCGCATTCGCGCGCTGAATGAGATGGGTCGCGTTGCGCTGGAGTGCGATCAATGCGTCGAGCGCGGCAATTTGCGCGGGAGCATTGTCCGTGGCAAGCAGCGCGCTGACGAGGGCCTCGTGTGCATCGAGGTCCGCCGGCGTCGTGAGAAGATAGGCGCGGAGCACGCGCACCGCGCCGGGGACATCCTTGTCGCGATCCCGCAGGATGCGCGCGCGAGTGAGGGCGGCCAGCTTCGCGGGGGCGGCGGGCCAGGCATTCAGCGCAGCCTCGGCCATGTCGTAGTCGCTGATCGCGAGCCAGAGCTCGACGAGCTGCTGATGCGAAGCGGTGTCGCCGGGCTCAGCGTCGAGGATGCGGCGCAGCAGCTCGATCCGCGCGAGATTGTCGGAATCCTCCGTCGCGAGGGCGAGTTGGGTGCGGAGTCCTGACGTGTCGGCAGCGATCGCCTTGAGGGGAAGCGAGGGAAGTAACGCCGCCGTGGCGAGAAGGAGCGCCCGCGCTGGTGACATGGGATGAGGAGTGCCAGAAACCGCCCGCGATTCCAGCAAAATCCAGCGCTGAAGCGTCACCCCTTCCCGATGAGCGCAGCCTGCCGGCAGGGCCGATGGGACATGCGATCCAGCAAGGGGGCGAGGAGCCGCGAAAGACCGCGGCAGGGGCGCAGGGCAGCCGCGGGCGGCGGGTGCAGCGATACCTTCCGTTCCGCAAGGATTGCGCCGGGGAAAAGATCGCGGACATCGAGAGCGACAGACGTCTGCCCGGCAACGGCCAGATGCAGAATGTCCCACCAAAAAATCAGGGCTCCGGGACGCAGAACGCGCAGCATTTCGCTCGCGAGCTGCCGGCGCAGCGCATTCGATGGCACGGACGAAAAGACGTAGTGATGCGTGACGAGGTCGAACGATTGATTGGGGAGGTCGATGGTCGATCCGTTGCCGAGCGCGAAATGAAGATTCGGCGATACCCGACGTGCGCGGGCGAGGGTGTTTTCGTCGATGTCGATGCCGAAGACGTCCTCGGGTGCGGCGCCCATGTCGATGAACTGGCGGAGATGCCTGCCGGTGCCGCAGCCCAGATCGAGGATGCGCATTCCTTCGAGATGCAGCCGACCCGCTCCGCGCAGGAACTCGGAAAACATGCGGACCTGTTGCGTGCGGACGCCGACCTCATCCGGCGTGAAGGGCGCCCATAAAGTTTTCGTCAATCCCTGCCGGAAGAAATCCGCATAGGTGGACTTGATGCCTGCGATCTCCCGCGCAAAGTCGGGATCGGCGCCGTCGGACGGAGGCTTTGGCATGGCAGTCGTTCAATACACGATTTCCAGGCAAAACAACGGGAAATCATCCGCTGCGAGGGAGCATTCGCGGCGCATGCCGCGTTTGAAAATCTCGGGCCGGCGGGATTCGAACCCACGACCTCTTGGACCCCATCCAAGCGCTCTACCAAGCTGAGCCACGGCCCGTCATTTTCGTCACGGCAGCCGCCGTGCGAGACGGGAAGTAAACGGCAGTCTCGCCGCCGGGTCAAGCGCGCGGCGGAGAATCGCAGCGCGCTTGCGCCATCGCAGGAGCGTCGTTAGCGTTCCGTCCGTGTCTGCCGTGCCCATTGCCATCGTCGGCGCCAACGGTTACTCGGGAGAGGAGCTGTGCGCCTTGCTCGCGCGGCATCCGGGCATCCGGGTCGCCGCCGTCAGCTCGCGCACGCATGCCGGCCGGCTGGTCGGCGATGTGCTGCCGCGGCTCTCGGGGTGGCCCGGCATCGGGAGCCTGAGCTTCTGCGATTCGCAAATCGGCGCGCTGCTCGCGAGCGGCGCGGAGTTTTTCTTCCTGGCGCTTCCGCATGGGCTCGCGGCGGAGTTCGCGGTGCCGCTCGTCGAGGCGGGGCGGCGGGTGATCGACCTCAGCGCGGACTTTCGGCTGCGCGACGCGGGCGTCTATTCGGAATTCTACGGCGCGCGGCATCCGGCGCCCGGGATGCTGGCCGATGCGGTGTATGGGCTCCCGGAGCTGCATCGCGCGGCGATCCGGTCCGCCCGGCTCGTCGCCTCCGCGGGCTGTTATCCAACGAGCATTTTGCTCCCGCTCGTCCCGCTTCTGCGCGCCGGTTTGCTCGCGCCGGACAGCATCGCGGTATGCAGCGCGAGCGGGGTGAGTGGCGCGGGGCGGAAGGCCGAATCGAGCCTGCTCTATGCCGAGTGCAACGAGAGCTTCCGCGCCTACGGCCTGCCGAAGCATCGGCATCTTTCCGAAATCGAACAGGAGCTGAGCGCTGCCGCGGGATCGCCTGTGGCGATTACCTTCGTGCCGCATCTCGCGCCGATGACGCGGGGAATTCACACGACCACGTTCGCAAACCTCGCCGCCGGCGTGGAGCCGGACCGGATTTCGGAAACATTGAGCGCCGCCTACGCGGACGAGCCGTTCGTGCGGTTCCGCGAGACATTGCCCGACACGAAGCACGTTGTCGGAACGAATTTCTGCGACATCGCGGTGCGTTACGACGACCGGGCCAAACGCCTGATTTTGCTGAGCGCCGAGGACAATCTGGTGAAGGGCGCGGCGGGTCAGGCGGTGCAGAATTTCAATCTCATGGCCGGATTCCCCGAGACCACGGCGCTCCTGCAATGACGCGGCTTCGCAGGATTCAAGGCGGCCTCTGCGCGCCGTCCGGCTTCGTGGCCGCGGCGGTTTCGGCGGGCATCAAATATCCAGAAGGCTCCCGCGACGACCTTGCGCTTGTAGCCGGAGCCGCGCCGTTGCTGGCGGCGGCCACGTTCACGACGAACAAGGTCAAGGCGGCGCCGGTGCTGCTGTCGGCCGGGCATCTCAAATCCCGGACGTGCCGCGCGGTTATCCTCAATAGCGGCAATGCGAACGCCTGCACCGGCGCGCCGGGCCTGACGAACGCCCGCAAAATGGCGTCCGCCGCGGCCGTGGCGCTCGGCGCGAAGCCGGAGGAGATTCTCGTCTGCTCGACCGGCCGCATCGGCGTGGCGCTGCCCATCGAGCGGATCGTCGCGAAAGTGCCGCAGCTCGTGGCGGACCTCGATGCGCGGTCGAGCCTGGCCGTTGCGAAGGCGATCATGACCAGCGACACCATTCCGAAAGAGGTCGCGTATGAGTTCATTTCGGGAGGGCGGAAATTCCGCGTCGGCGGCGTTGCGAAGGGCGCGGGAATGATCGATCCGAACATGGCCACGATGCTGAGCGTGATCACGACGGACGCCGCGCTCACGCGTGCCGAGCTGCGCCGCGCGCTCAAGCTCGCCGTCGGGCGCTCGTTCAATCGGATCACCATCGACGGCGATATGAGCACGAACGACACGGTCATCCTGCTCGCGAGCGGTGCGCAGGGCCGGCCGGGGCTGGAGGCTTTCCAGGCCGCGCTCGATGCCGTGGCGCTGGATCTCGCAAAAAAAATCGTGCTGGACGGCGAGGGCGTCACGCGCTTTGTCGAGGTCGAGGTGCGCGGCGCGAAGACGGCGAGAGACGCGTGGCTCGCGGCGGCGGCGATTGCGAATTCCACGCTCACGAAATGCGCCTGGGCCGGCGGCGATCCGAATTGGGGACGCATCCTCGACGCGGTCGGCTATTCGGGCGCGGCGATGGATCCCGATACGGTCGATATCGACTACGACAGGGTTCCTGCGGTGCGCGGCGGGATGCCGGCGAAGACTCCCTTTGCGCGGCTCCAGGCGGTCGCGGCGAAGAAGGCATTCAAGGTCGTGGTCAATTTGCACCTCGGCACGCAGACGCATGTTGTCTTTACGACGGACCTCACCGAGGAATATGTGCGACTGAACCTCGGCGAATAGAACGATGAGCAGACCCCTTTCGCCCGCAGCCCGATCCGACGCGCTCATCGAGGCGCTCCCCTACATCCAGCGCTTTCGCGGCCAGACCTTCGTCATCAAATACGGCGGCAGCGCGCTCGATGACGAGCAGCAGGTCGAGCGATTGCTGCGCGATGTCGTATTCCTCGAGGCCGTCGGCATCAATCCCGTGATCGTGCATGGCGGCGGCAAGGCGATCTCCGCGAAGATGCGCGCGGCGGGATTGACCCCACAGTTTGTAAATGGCCTGCGCGTAACGGACGCCGAGTCGGTGAAGATCGTCGAGGAAACGCTCGACGGCGAAATCAATCCCGACATCGTGCGTTCGATCCACGATCTCGGCGGGAATGCGTGCGGCCTTTCGGGGAAAACCGTTTTTGTCTCGAGGCGGCTTCCCCTCCAGCGCCTGGAGGACGGCTCGGAGGCCGACATCGGCTTCGTTGGCGAGGTGGTGGAGGTTTCGACGGCGGCGGTCCTCGCTTCCGTGCGGAAGGAAACCGTCCCCGTCATTTCGCCCATCGGCGCGACCGTCGAGGGTCAGGTGCTCAACATCAATGCCGATGTTGCCGCCGCCGCGCTCGCCGCGGAATTGAAGGCGGACAAGCTCCTTTTCATCAGCGACGTTCCCGGCATCATGCGCAACCCGGCGCAGGCGGACTCGCTTATTCCCTCGGTGACAAGCAAGCAAACGACCTCGCTGATTAAGCAGAAGATCATCGAGGGCGGCATGATCCCCAAGGTCGAGTCCGCGGTGCGCGCGCTCCAACAGGGGGTCGGGAAGATTCATTTGATCGGCGGCAATATTCCCCACGGCCTGCTGCTCGAGATCTTCACCAACGCGGGAATCGGGACGGAAATCGTTTTGTAAACTAGCGGTGCTAGCCGCCAGAAATAAGGTCGCAATCCCTCAGCCAAAAAATCACCTCTTATGGACCTTACGGAAGATCTGCCATTCCAAGTTTTACGCCGAACCTGGCAGCCCGTCGCGCTGAGCCGCGAGCTTGGGCCGGCGGGCGTGATAGGCTTCCGCCTCCTCAACACGGATATCGTCGTCGCTCGCTTCGAGGACGGTTCCTTGCTCGCGGCCGACGACGTGTGCCCGCACAAGGGGGCCCGCCTCAGCCGGGGCACCATCCTTGCGGGAGAGCTTCAATGCCCTTACCACGGCTGGCGTTTCGATCCGGCCGGCGCATGCACCAATATCCCTTCCCTGCTGAATCCGCCGTCCGACAAGCTCGAGCTGTCGCATCTTAATGCCTACGCGGTCCAGGAGCGCTACGGCATGGTGTGGGTGCAATTGGAGCGCAACGCGGACGTCCGGCTGCCCGATGTGCCGGAATTTGAGAATCCCCGATGGACCTATTTGCTGGGCCCTCCCACGCCCTTCCGGAGCGGCTGGCGGCGGGAGGTGGAGAACTACCTCGACATGACGCATTTCGCGTTCGCTCACGGCACGACGCTCGGCAAGGCGGCCGACTCGGTCGTGCCGCCGATGAAGATCACCGTTTTTGACGACGGCAGCGGCTTCCAGATGGACGCGCCCTTCCCAGCGCTCGAGTCCCCGCACGAGCAGCCGGGCAAGCTGCAGAGCGCCCACGGCCGGCAGCAGCGGTGCTGGCTGCCGAATTTCACGACGATCCGCCAGACCTTCGGTGACGGAGATGCCCGCGTGCTCGTCCACGTCCCGACGCCGGTTACGCGCGAGGAATGCGTGGTCTTTTGGTCGCTGGCCCTCTCACCGGGGTTCGACGGTCCCGCGCCGGAGGACCAGCTTGAATTTGCGATCCGCGTTCTCGATGAGGACCGCACGATGTGCGAAAATCAAGTCCCGCGTGAGATTCCGATCAATCCCTCGAAAGGCGGCTGGGGCGTGCTCGTTACTCCCGGCGACACCCTGGCGAACACGTTTCAGAAATGCCTGCGCAAGTATTTGCAAGCCGTGCAAGCCGGCGGCGAGTCCGTGAAGGAATCGCGGGCGGCGGCGTAATATTGCAAATCTCGTCCGGCTTGTGCGCAATGTAGTGAAATCGCGGATCGGACAGAACGCATGACTGAATTTGTCGTCACGCCCACGGAAAAGTGGCTGGAGGCAGAACTGCAACATTGCAAAAGCCAACTATTAATTTCCAGCCCATACGTGGGTGGATGGCTGCCGCTATTGCAGAAAAAACTTGGCAGTGGGGTTCGTCGCCTGTTGCTGACGAGGGCGGATATTCGTGATTTTGCAAGTGGAGCTTCCGACCTGGAGGCAGTTTGTGCGCTGGCATCGGATGATGCCGAAATTTTGGTGTCTCATCGCCTCCATGCGAAGGTTTACGTCATAGACGAACTCTGTAGTTTGGTAACATCCGCCAATGCGACCTTTAGCGGTATGCGGGGCAATCTCGAGTGTGGCGTGGTTATTCGCGATCCGTCCGGGGTGCGGGCTGCCGCCGATTTAATTTGCGGGGGTTTTGGCGCGCGGGAGGCGCTGCAACGTTGGAGCGCAAGCGAATTGGAATCGCTCCGGGAACCTGTTCGCGAGTTGCAAAAGAGCCTTTCGGCAAAGCAGGTTACTGCGGACCTGGATTCGCGACTGCTGGCCGATGTGAATCCGGAAAGACCGGTTGGACAAGCGCTTCTGGAAAATCTTTCGGGTTGGACGCGCCTCGTATTGGAGGCAGTTCAGATTCAGCAAACCACGGTTTTTACTTTGGATTCGCTCATGGAAACGTGTGCGCCGGCAGCTTTTGCCCGGTATCCGGGGAATCAAAACGTCCGGTCTAAAGTCAGGCAGCAATTGCAGCGACTTCGTGACTTAGGAGTGATTCAATTCCTGGGCAAAGGCAGCTACCGCTGGAGCGGTTAGCGATCTACTGGCAGGCTTCGCACTCGTCGCCGTTGCGCATCGCCTCGATGGAGCACGCCGTCTTCTCGTCGGTCGTGAATTCGCGTTTCGGCTGGGCGACACCGGCGACGCCGCGGACTTCCTTCTTCGTGTTCGTGGTGGCGCCTTCGATGTTCGACGCGCCGGTCGAGCGGAGGTAGTAGGTCGTCTTGAGGCCCGTGTGCCAGGCGCGGCGATACATGTGGCTGAGCACTTTGAGGTCGGGCTCGCCGATGAAGAGGTTCACCGATTGCGACTGGTCGATCCATTTCTGGCGGCGTGCGGCGGCGTCGATGAGGAACGTGTAGGGAATGTGGAAGACGGTGAGGTGCTTTTGCTTCACCGCCTCCGGGATGCCCTCGATATTCGTGAGCTCGCCGTCGAAGTATTTGATCTGGTCGCGCATCG
>JAQTOP010000065.1 GCA_028713285.1 Terrimicrobiaceae bacterium | reverse complement strand
GCCCTGCGCGTAGCTCACGATCTTGCTCGCGTAGAGTGCGTCGCGCACGGAATCGATCAACCGTTGACGGTCCCCGGAAAACGGCTTCACTTCGGGCGCGGGCAGGATTTGGCTGGCGGCGACGCGCTTGGCCTTCATCGAGGAAAGGATGCGTGCCTCCACGGCGGCGTTGATCGTCGAGAGGACGACGCCGTTTTCGACGGCATTGCCGACGGTCCATTTGCCGGTGCCCTTTTGGCCGGCCTTGTCGAGGATCACATCGACGAGCGGCGCGCCGGTTTCGGCATCCTTCTTCGTGAAAATCTTTTCGGTGATGTCGATGAGATAGCTGTTCAGTTCCCCTTTGTTCCAGGCCGCGAAGATTTCGTGAAACTCCTCCGCGGTCGGCTGAATCGTCGCCTTGAGGATCGCGTAGGCCTCGCAGATGAGCTGCATGTCGCCGTATTCGATGCCGTTGTGGACCATCTTCACGTAATGGCCCGCGCCGTCGGGGCCCATGTGGCGGCAGCAGGGCTCGCCATCGACGATGGCCGCGATCTTGCGGAAGATCGGTCCGACCGCCTCCCACGATTCCCGCGAGCCGCCGGGCATCATGGACGGGCCCTTGAGCGCACCCTCCTCGCCGCCGGATACGCCGCAGCCAACGAAGTGGAGATTCCTTTCCTTGAGCGTCTTCTCTCTGCGCTGCGTGTCGGTCCAGAGGCTGTTTCCGCCGTCGATGATGATGTCGCCGGGCTCGAGCAACGGGACGAGCTGGTCGATCACGGCATCGACCGGCGCGCCGGCTTTCACCATGATCATGGCCTTGCGCGGGCGGGCGAGCGATGCGACGAACTCCTCGATCGTCTTCGTCGGCAGGATGTTTTTTCCCTTCGCGCGTCCGGCGGCAAATTTCTCCGTCACCGCGGCGGTACGATTATAGACGCTCACGGAGAAGCCCTTGCTTTCCATGTTGAGGACGAGATTCTCGCCCATGACGGCGAGGCCAATCAAACCGATGTCGCTGTTGCTCATTTGGAAATAGGATAAAAGGAAAGCCGGGCAGCCTAGCCGGACGCGCGCGCCGCGCGCAATCGACTTTTGCAATCTTGCGCTGACGCTGTAGGTGGAGTGTTCTGGGAAGCCCGCGATGAATCTCCCGAATCAGCTCACTGTCAGCCGCCTCGCGTTGAGCGTCGTTTTTGTCGCGTGTCTGTCGGTGCAATTCCCCTTTAACCACACGCTGGCGCTCGCGCTGTTTCTCATCGCGAGCTTCACCGATTATCTCGACGGCGTGATCGCGCGGCGAGGGGGATTGATCACGGATTTCGGAAAGCTGATGGATCCGCTGGCCGACAAAATCCTCACCGCCGCCGCATTCATCTGCCTCATTCCCTACGGCGCGCTGCCCGCGTGGGTCGTGATCGTCATCATCGCGCGGGAGTTTTTGATAACCGGGCTGCGCCTGCTGGCCGGCGCGAAGGGCGTCGTGCTGCCGGCGGAAAACCTCGGTAAACACAAGACCGCCTGGCAGATGGCGACGATCATTTTCTTCCTGCTCCTGCTCGCGCTCGGCGATTGGAACTCGAGCCGCCTCGCGTGGACGCCGTTTGCATGGAATGCCGTGGGGCCGGTGATGGTGGCGGTCACCACGCTGCTGACCGTCTATTCCGGCGCAGGTTACTTTTGGAAAAATCGCGCGCTGATCACGAGCGCCTAGAAATAGCTGCGCATCACTTCGATCGTGTCGCCGGGCTGGAGTGGAATGTCGTTGCCGGGATCCTTGCGAATCTTGCGCATGTCCACCGTGATGCCCTCCATGTTGCGATAGAGCTTCACGCGGCTCTGGGAGGCATACTCGGTGAAGCCGCCCGCCGCCGTGACCGCGGCCAGCACGGTGAGGTCGGGCGTGTAGGGCACGCGCTGCGGCAGGCGCACCTCGCCGCCGACATTCACAAATCGGGCGCTGAGGGGAACGCTTACCGTGACGGTCGGATTCGTGTAAACGCCCTTCGCCCGATACGTGGATTCAATCGAGCTTTGCAGCGCCTCCTGCGTGAGACCGCTGGCCTCGATACGTCCAAGTTGCGGGATATTGACGAAGCCTTCGGTGTCCACCGTATAGGTGCCGGTCACCTGCTCGATCTCCTCCCTCGGCACGCCGCCCAGGCGCACTTCGATGGTATCGCCCGAGCGCAGCCGGATGTTTTGATTGAGGACGTTGTCGGTATCCTCCGCCATTTCGGCCAGCGTGGGCACCGTGGAGTCGGATTTCGTGGAGGCACAACCGGTGAGCAAAATGGCAATAGCGCACAACGAGAGCGCAACGAGGCGGAAAGGCATGGAAAAATTCTAATACTCGTCCCGGCTACGGCCCCGGGAAGCCTTCTCGGCGACCAACTGCTGCTTGTCGGCCTTGATTTTGGACTTGGCCTCTTTGGCCGGATCCTGGTGGTAGCTGTAATAATTCGTCTGATACTGGTAGTACTGATCCAGTCGAATATCGACGTTGTTGAGGACGGCGCCGAGCAGATTGCCGCCGGCGTTGAGCACGCCGTTCTTCACGCGCAACAGCATGGAACGCGGGAAGCGGCGGTGCTGAATGACGATGATGGTGAGATCGACCGCGCGCACGATCACCGACGAGTCGCTCACGCCGAGAATCGGCGGCGCATCGATGAGAATCATGTCGAACTGTTTCTTGAGTTCGCTGATGAGCGAAAGCATGCGCCGGGAATTCAGCATCGCGATCGCCCCGGGCGGGAGCTTTCCGCTCGGGACCATTTGAAGATTTTCGACCTTGGTCGGCTGAATCAATTCATCGATGGGGACGCCCTTCGAGAGATAATCCGTGAGGCCCTTCGCGTTGCTCACGGCGAAAATCTGGTGCTGGCGCGGGCGGCGCAGATCGGCGTCCACCACGAGGGTTTTCAGCCCCGACTGCGCGAAGGCATAGGCGAGGTTCACGAGCGTGGTGGATTTTCCTTCGCCCGGGCCGCCGCTCACAAGGGTGATGACCTTCGCATCGGGATCCTTTTTGTTGAATTCCACATTCGTTCGAAGGATGCGGTAGGGTTCGGCATCGGGGGCATCCGGCGGCAAATCCATCAACACACCGATCCCGCGCGGCACCACGGCGAGCACCGGGAGGCCGAAATAGGTCTCGATGTCCTCCATCGTCTTCACGCTGGTGTCGAGATACTCGATGAAGAAGGCGACGCCCATGCCGAGCACGAGGCCGAAAAAGACTCCCAGCGCGAGATTGAGGGCGATCCTTGGCCGCGCAGCATATTCCGCAACCTCGGCATGTTCCCAGATGATCGCCGGATTCAACGGCATGCTGCGCTGCATCATCTCGGTCCAGAAGCGGGTCTCCGCGGCTTCGAGCACCTTTTTCGCCTGGATGTAATTGTTCTTCGCCTCGTAGTAGGAACTGGCGCGGGTCTTCGAGGTCTGCTGTTCGGCACGGCTTTCGTTCAGCTTCTCCTCGAGGTTTTTGAGAGAGTCCTTCTCCGTGTTCAATCGGGCGAGCAATGCGACGCGAAGCCCCTCGATGCGTCCGGTGAGCTGCTTCCAATAGGTTTCCTTCTTCGCCGTCTGCGACTGGACCATGGGGTGATTCAATCCATACCCCCCCTTGATCAGACGCGCGGCCTCCGACGCCGCCTCCTGATAAAGCGGCAGAATCTGGTGGATCGTCTGGTCCTCGACCTCGAGGGTCGCGATGCTCGCCATGATCTGGTCGTCGGACATCTTCGAGATTTGATCATACTTCGCGGCCCACGCCGCCGTCTTGAGGCGCTGCGTGCTGACCTCCTCCTCGACGCTCATGAGCACCCGCTCGTTCGCCTGCATCGGATCCTCCACGCTCTCGGGGTTCAGATCGTTGATGCCAAACTTTACCCGGTTTTCCGCGGCCACCGTGCGCAGCTTTTCGGTTTTTGTCCGCTGCTTTTCGACCTCGGCTTCAAGGGTCGAAAGCGATTTGCTCACCCACGACTGCTGCTCGTGAATCCGCGCCTGCTGATAGGAGTCGGCGATGCCATTGGCGATGTCCGCGGCCTCCTGCTTGTCCGGGCTGAGGATCGAAATGGAAATGAGGTCGGTGTTGCGCTCTTCTTCGAGCGACATCATTTTCTTGAGCTTTTTGTAGATCAGCTCGCGGGATTTGATTTCGTAGCGCTCCGCCCATTTTGCCGCGAGATTCAGTTTCTCGATGACGGGCTGCAGGACTTCCTTGCTTTGAATGATCTCGAATTGCGTGGTGGTGAATCGCGGATCCGTGCCCTTGAGGCCGCCCTGCTGGAAAATCTCGAAGTCGGCGTTTTGCTGGACCTGAATCAACGCCGTGGATTCATACTGCTTCGGCAGCAGGAACGTGATCGTGGCTGTCGTCACGACGACCAGTAAAAAAATCACGAGCATGATGGGCCACCGCACGCGCACCACCCGCAGGTAGTCGAGAAGGTGAAGTTTGTTGACGGGCGGCTCGTTCATTGCGAATTCGGACGAAAGGGTTCACAGGTATGCCGGGCGGTGCGGAATGTCAATCGGCGCGGGCGATGACGTGAGCGCAACACCTTCTCGACCCCCGGTGAGAGGAAAGCATGATTTCGCGAGGCGTCATGTTGTTTCGGGCCAATGTTGCGCTTTTTTGAAATCCTCGCGCCGGCGGGAATCGGCAATGGCCGGCATGGAGTATTCATCCTATGCGAATGTTGGACATTCCTGATAACATAGCGCGTACCGGCCAATCTTCATCCTCCCATCCTTTCCGCAATGAGCACCCCAGGCGCAGTCGATCTTCGGAAACGTCTGCACGACGGCCTCTGCCAGCAGCTCACCGCCGCATTGATGTTCGCGGATGCCTTGCGCCGCAGCCTCGACGACCGGAGCGCTCCGGAGACGCAAGACTGCGAAAGACTCGTCGAGATTCTGAAGGAATCCGCCGACGAGCTGGTCGAGGTCATGAATCTGGCGTCCAACCGGCACCCGTAATCTGCGTCAACCAGCCGGCTTTTCTTCGCCGAGCACTTCGAGATAGGTGCGATCCGTGACCTTGTGCGTCCCGGGGTCGTAGGTTTCGACGCGCATCGTTCGCAGCATCCACTTCCCGTTGATTTTCTGCGGCGAGATCACCTTGAAGCGTTTGAGAATCCTGCCATCCGGGCCGTAGCCTTCGATCTGTAGCGCCGCCCCGCTCTGCTGATCGATCCACAGCCGGGTCGCGGCGAACTGCGATTCCCCTTTGGGCGCTTGAATTTCCAGCTTCCAGGCCTTGCGCAAGATCATCGTCTCCTCGCCGAGCAGCTTCGGATTTGGCCAGTAAAGCAGACGCAGCGCGAGATCCTCGTAAGTGATCGCCGTGCCGCGCACCTTTTCGTCGTAACGGGCCGGCGTGACCTTCGCCGTGCTGCCACCCTTGCGTTCGCGCAGTTCGGATGCACCCCCGCCCAGAGCCAGTTGGATTTGCTGGTCCGGATTCGTGAAGGTGTAGCTCACGACGCCGTGGTCCTGGGAAATCGTGAATGGCGTCCTGCCCGCATCGTTGCGCAACTGGGCGCGCAGCGTCGTCTGCTGGTCCGTCGCGCCCAGGCGCGCCGCGCGCAGAATCTCGTCCGCCGTGGGAGTCTGCGCCTGCGCCGCAAGAGCGAGGAGAAAAACGAGGAGCGCGCTCGAGGCTTGAGTGGCGGGACGAATCATCGGAGAGTCGCGGGAATATCCCGCCCATTGCTCGATGGATCAACGCCTCTTTTTCCTCATCAACGGGCAGTGGTCTAATCCTGCGCTGGATTTGCCGATGGCTGCGCTGTCGAGCTGGGACTTCTGGTGGCCCATCGCGCTGCTCGCGGGCGTGCTCGTCTTCCTCTTCGGCGGCTTTCGCGGACGCGCGGCGCTCGTGTGCGCGGGCCTCGCCGTGGGCATGACGGATGGCGTGGTCGTGGACGCGATCAAGAACGCCGTCGGGCGTCCGCGTCCGCACCAGGTGCTCGAAGGCGTCCGCATCGTCGATCTGCAAAAGGCCCGTCCGCGTCTGCTCGCGCTCGCGCTGCCGGCAAAGGTCGAGTATTCGCACCCATCGATCCAGCCGGTGCGAGGCATCTCGTTCCCCTCCGGCCATGCGTCGAACAACTTCGCGCTCGCCGTCGTCATCGCAGTCTTTTATCGGCGCTGGGGCTGGCTGTATTTCATCCCGGCCACGCTGATCTCCTACTCGCGCATCTACACCGGCTCGCACTATCCGTCGGACACGATCGTCGCCATGATCATTGGCGCGGCGGTCGCCTGCCTCGTGCTCGCGGCCTGCGAGGCCCTGTGGCGGCGCTTCGCCGAACGGGTCGCGCCACGGCTTTTCGCCACCCACCCCAGCCTGCTTGCCGGATGAAAATATTTCCCGCCATCCTGCTCGCCGTGTTCACCGCGATCCGCCTCTGGGTCGCCGCAGTGACTCCCGTCACGCCGATCGAGGCCTACCATTGGATGGGTGCGCATCGGCCCGACTGGGCCTTCTTCGACGGACCGGGCGGCACCGCCGCGCTGGTCCACCTCGGCTCCGCCCTGCTCGGCGACGGGCCGCTCGGTCTGCGGCTGGCGTTCCCATTGCTTGCGGCCCTCGCCACCCTCGCCTGCTTTCTGCTGGTCCGTTCGATCTTTGGCTCCCAGACCGGCTTATGGGCGGCCGTCGCGCTGAATGCCCTGCCGCTCTTCAATCTCGCCGCCGTCCACGCCGGACCGGAACTGCCCGCGGCCGCCTTCACACTCCTCGCGGCCTGGGCGCTGGTTCGCGCCCTCGAGCGGCGGATCGAGTGGTGGGTGGCGGTGGGCATTTTCGTCGCGGCCGCCGGGCAGTTCGCCTATCCGACCATTGCGCTGCTCGCGGGAGTGGCGGCCGCGTGCATCGCCTTCCGCCGGCATCACGCGGAATGGCGGCGCCCCGGCATTTATCTGGCGATCGTCATCCCGCTCGCGTGTCTGTTTCCCGCCATCGCATGGAATCAAGCCCACGGCTGGCCCGCCTCGGCGCTTGGGACCTGGCGCACGGAGTTCGCGCCGGACTGGCCGGGCGCGTGGCATGCGCTCGCCGGCGCCATCGCGCTCCTGTCGTTGCCGGCATTTGCCGCAGGGTTGTTCTCGCTTGCGATCCTGGCCCGTTCCGCGCGGATTCACCAGACGCCGCGTCTTATCCTCTGCCTCGCCGCACCCTTCCTTCTGCTGTGGCTGAGAGGCGTCCTTCATGGCGAAGCCGCGGAAACGGCGCTGCTCCTTGGGGCGGCGCTCTCCCTCGGCGGAGCGGTCCACGTGTTTCTCGAGACGATGCCGCTTCGCGTCGCCGGCACGGCGGCGTTGCTGCTCGCCGCGGGCTGCAACATCCTCCCCGCCGGCAAAGCCGACCCGTGGAGCCGCAGCACGCACGACATCGCATGGAACGAGGTCGCCGCCGCGCTCGAACAGATGCTTACCATGGCGGATGCCGGGCGCCCGGCGCCGCTCTTCCTCATAGCGCCCGACCCCGATGCGACCGCCGCATTGAGCTACTACCTCACCCACGTCGCCGAAGGAATGCCTCCCTCCGTTTTCCTGCGCGAGTCGCAGGATCTCTCGAATCAGTTCGGCCTCTGGCCCCGCTACGACGACTTTGTCGAGACCGCCAAAGCACCCGACGAGTATTTCCAGGAAATGAAGGCCGAGAATCCCTACATGGGCCGCAGCGCGCTTTATCTCACCGAGGCGGAGCCCGCCGACCTGCCGCAAACCATCACGGGCGCTTTCGCCCACGTCTCGCCCTACGCCACGCTCACCCTCCCAGCAGGCCGGAAAATGCGCGTGTATCTTTGCGAGGATTATCAAACCATGCCGCTCTAATGCCGTATCTGTCCGTCGTCGTCCCGCTCTATAACGAGGAGGAAAACGTCCCCATTCTTCAATCCGAGATCGAGCGCGCGCTGGAAGGCCGCGATTACGAACTCATCTTCGTCGATGATGGCTCGACCGACCAGACCACCGGAAAAGTGCGCGCGGACGATCACGTGCGCCTGCTGCGTTTCATAAAAAACGAAGGCCAGAGCGCCGCGATGCTCGCCGGCATCACCGCCGCGCGCGGCGAGTGCATCGTGATGCTCGATGGCGACCTGCAAAACGACCCCGCCGACATCCCCCGCCTCATCGAGGAGATCGACCGCGGCGCCGACCTGGT
The DNA here is from genome assembly GCA_028713285.1 of Terrimicrobiaceae bacterium. Taxonomy (GTDB): domain Bacteria; phylum Verrucomicrobiota; class Verrucomicrobiia; order Chthoniobacterales; family JAATET01; genus JAATET01. Next base: position 11,982 of record JAQTOP010000065.1, on the reverse strand, counting down.
GTGCGGCTACCGCGCCCACCGCGCCGACTCGCTCAGCAAAAAAATCACCAGCCGCGTGGCGAACTACGTGCGCAGCCGCTTCGTCGGCGACGGCATTCGCGACACGGGCTGCACGCTCAAAGCCATGCGCCGCGAGTGCGCCGCCACCCTCGTCCCGTTCAAGGGCGTCCATCGCTTCATCCCGGCGCTGGTGAAAAGCGCGGGCTACAAACTCACCGAGATTCCCGTGAACCATCGCGCACGCCAGTTCGGTGTGAGCAAATACGGCCTCGGGAACCGGGCGCTCCGGGCGACGATGGACATGTTCGGTGTGCGCTGGCTGCAATCGCGCCGCGTGGGCTACCGCCTGCGGGAGCCCGGGGCCTGAACGTTACGGCTTGTCCTTCGACTCGTTCGAGAGCCTCTGCGCGATGGCCTCCAACTGCCGCGCGATCTGCTCATGCGCCCTCACGAATCGCAGCACCATCAGGATCGCGAAGACCAGCAGCCCCAGCGAGACCGCGATCCAGATGAGAAGGAAAAAGATCGGCAGCAGCGAAAACGCCGAAAACGCCAAAGGATCGATGGGGCTGGTGTTGATCATGTCGGAATTGCCCCCAAACCGTATCAACCTCTCCGGCGAATAAAAGCCGCGAGGCGGTCGACTGGCGGGCAACCCAGGGAAAGTGGTCTTGATCGGAACCCGCCAGCCGAAAGCGGATAGGAGTGAGAGGGCCGATTCAAAAGCTGCCGCATGCCTCTCGCGTTCCTTTCCGCCGAAAAGTGAATCTCTTTACCCCGTCGCATTCGGGAGCGTGGGCAGGGCTTGGAATCGCCGCCAGGGATGCCGGCTCGAACGGGCTGGAAGCCCGCGCTCCCGCCTCCCTTTTCCATCCCGAAGAGGGAGCATCGTCCGCCATTGACACCGCGCCTTCCGCGGGTGAAAGCTTCTTGATCCCAAATCACAATATGCATGCGTTCACCGTTGCCATTGCAAGAGGAGGGCTGCTGGCGGCGGTCCTGTTGACCGTAATTCCCGGCGTCCACGCCGCGAAGCTCGACGGCACCTACAAGGGGACGTGGACGAATACGCAGGATCCGTTTTTTTCGGGTCCGGCCGTCATCAAGATCAAATCCACCGGACCCGGTAATGAGGCGGAGGTGCAGATCACGGGTCAGGTGCAGTTTACGGAATTCGGCGCCGCGGTGTCGCGGCCGTTCAAGTTCCAATTGCATGCGATGAATGCGAGCGGCAAGGGCAAGGCAACCGTGTCGAACCCGGTGCTCGGCGTGGGCAAGGGCACGGGGCAACTCAAGGCGCACGGGACCAAGGCGGCCACGATCACGGGCAAGGGCACCGTGCCGGGCACTCTCGCGACGGTGAGCTTCACCCTGCAGGGAAAGAAGACCGGCGGCCGGGTCACCGCGACCGGGGTCTGCCAGGGGGCTTTCGTGGAAAACCCCGGTCAGGTCTTCACGCTGTTCACGTTCGCCTTTACTGGAAAATAGCACGCGGTCCTGCGCGGATGGCGCGTCCTACCCGGGCGGAGCGCCGGACGCGGGCTGGAGCGAAGGATCGCGGTCCCAGAAGTAGCGCTTCAAGAGGACCTTGAGCGTGGCGGTGAGCGGCACGGCGAGGAGCGCTCCGAGCAGGCCGCCGAGCACGATACTCCATGCGAGCACGGAGACGATGACGGTGAGCGGGTGGAGGCCGACGGATTCGCCGACGATCTTCGGGGCGATGAAGAGGCCGTCAATCTGGTTCATCGCGATGAAGATGATCGTGACCGCCAGCGGGTGGCCCCAGTCGCCGAATTGCGCGATCGCGATGAGGACGGCGGGAATCCAGCAGATCAGCATGCCGGCATACGGGATCAACCCGAGCACGCCGACAAGCAGGCCGATGAGCACGGCGAAATCGAGTCCCATGACGAGCAGCGCCGTGCCGATGAGGAAACCGTCGATGAGGCTCACAAGGAGCTGCCCGCGGAAGAAGCTGATGAGGTAGCTGTTGATCTCGCTGAGCAGGGAGACGACCTCGCTCTTGAGGGGCGAAGCGCGCAGCGGCAGATACTTGCTCCAGGTCGCGGTGATTTTCGGGCCCTCTTTGAGAAAGAAAAACAGAAAAATCGGCACCAGCACGAGACTGAGCAGGAGGCCGAGCGCCCCGAGCGATGCGCCGATGCCTCGTTGGAGGATGGCGCCGGCATTGCCCAGCCACTCGCCGGCTTTTTCCTGAACGGCGGTGATGCCGTCGTTCACGCTCTTTTGGACGGCTGCGTTGAAGGGATCCTCCTCCTCACCGTTGGTGGGCGGGTGAATGCGCTCGGCGAAGTGCTTGGTGCTCTCGATCGTCGATTTCATCAGCTCCTGCGCGCGCTTGCTGTAGGCGGGCAGGTTCTTGCGAAAGGCGTCGCTCTGGCGGTTGATCGACGGCACGACCCAGACGACGAGCGACGCGATGATCGCAATAACGGTGGCGAACACAGCGATCACCGCCCAGATGCGCGACCAGCGCCGGCGGGTGAGCCACGTCACCACGGGATCGAGCAGGTAGGCGAGGATGCCGGCAACCGCGAGGGGCAGGACGACAGGCTGAAGGTAGCCCATGGCGAAGATGAGGTAGCCGCCGGTCGTGACGATCCCGCTCACGATGATGGCCATCGCCAGCACGGTGAGCGCAAGCCACCACACCTTCCATTGGAACCGGCTCGGGGAAATCATGCGGCCTGCTCTATCGGGTTTTTCCACCCGCGGCAACGACGCCCCCTCATCAGTGCGGGGTCTCGTGCGCGGCGAGGTATTTCTTCAACTCCGCCTCGCCTCCATCCCGCAGCACGACAAGGAACGCCATGTTCCCGATCTGCCGTGCGGCGAACGCCCGTTTGCGCCCCGCGCCGTAGGCCGCGAAACGCCAGCGATTCTCCGGCAGGGAAAGGCCAAGCGGCTGCGCCTCGAAGACGTAGAAAAACGCGCGCGGCCGGGCGACGGCTGCCACGGCGACCGGCACATCCTCGAAGTTGAACTGGCGCACGCCGACCACGGGCGCGGAGGCAAGGCCGGGCGGCACCGCGAAGCCCTCGAAGTCCTGCATGACGAACCAATCGGCCAGAGCGCCCGCCTTCGTGTCGATCTCGGTGAACTGGCCGGGGCTCGCCGCGTCGCCGGTGGTGACCATCTCGGCCGTCTCCTGCATCCCGGCGAAGGAACCCATCTGGCCAAGAAATATCCAGGTGAGCAGGCCAATGAGGAAGAGGAATGCCAGGCCGACGGCTATCATCGCCGGATCGCGCAGCGCGAATCGCCGGCCACGGCGGGCCTCGATCCGGCGGGCCCGCTCCTCGAGCGAAACGGCCAGATCGCCCGGCAGCGGGGCCTCGTCGAGCCGGGCGCTGAGCGCGACATCGAAGGCGTGCTGGTTGCGAAACTCGGCGTCGAGCGCGGGATGCTGCGCGGCAAATTTCACGGCGGCGCGCACGTCGCGCTCCTGGTCGTCCCCTCCCCCCGGCCGGTAGGCGCGCAGGATGTCGCGGGCAAGCCGGACATTCATGGTGCGGCCTCCGGATTGGGCGCGGCCTGCGGAGCCGGGGCGGCAAGCGCATGATACAGAGCCAGTCGCGCGCCGTGGAGCGCCCGGGCGAGTTCGGCCTGGCCGAGCCCCAGGAGCTTCGCGATCCAGTCCGCTTCCATCGCGTCGAGCAGCAGCAACAAGAGGGCGCTGCGGCCCGGCTCGGGAAGGGCCTGGATGGCGGTCTCGATTCGCTCCGGGGCGGCCTGGCCGGCCACGGCGGCGGCGTCGGCGGGCAATTCCCCCCGCCGGAAATCCGGTGCGCCGGCGGACGCCGAGACCTTGAGGGCGCGACGGCGCACCCTCTGGAAGAGCAACATCACAAGCCGCTCGGGGTCGGCGTGAACCGGCGGCTTTTGAGCGGCCGCGTCGAGCGTCTCGCATACGACGGTGCGCGCGAGCCCGGCATCGCGCAGCAGCACCGCCGCAAAGCGATAAAGTGGTTGCTCCCAAGCATCCCGGTCGGCCATGAGCCCGAAACGTTAGGCCACGTTGCGCTGCGCGGACAAGCGTGAATGCGTCGCTCCGGCGTCAGCGATAAATAAAGACGGGCGTGCCCACTTCGACAGCGTAGAAGAACCGCCTCGCCTGCCGCGTCGGCAGCCGAATGCAGCCGTGCGATGCGGGATAGCCCGGGACGTGGCCCGCGTGCAGGCCGACCGCGCCGTTGATGCGCAGGAAATACGGCATCGGCGCGCCGACAAAGACCGCTCCCGCGGGCCTTTTGTCCTTCTTCGCGTTCACATTCGCCTTCACGACCCTTCCATCCGTCACGTAGGCGCCGTAGAGCGTGGAACGGTGGTGAAGGTCCTTTTGCAGCACACGGTATTTGCCGGCCGGCGTCCCGTAGCCCTCGCGCCCGGTCGAGACGGACGACACCGCGACGATCCCTCCCTCGCGGTAGAGGAAGGCTTTCTGCTCGTCGAGGCGAACGATGATCGAATGCTGCGCGGGATTGCGGTCCGTCAGCATTCCCAGCTCGGGAACGGAAGCACACCCGGCCAAAACCAGCACCGCTCCGCCCGCGCACCAGACTCGAATCCGCCGGGCGGCTCTCGAAAAATCGAACATCATTGTGCATGCAATGACACCCGGATCGCTCGTGCGTCAACCCTCTCCACGCCTCGCAGGGGGAATCCATTGACTTGAGCCTCTCAACTTTTACGTTCATCGGACCGCCTGCCGCCCGACCGCGGCCGTCTCTCACCGCATGAAACGCATTTTGTTCGTCTGCACCGGAAACATCTGCCGCAGCCCGATGGCGGAGGGCCTCTTTCGCGCGCTCGTCGATGGCCGCAACATCGAGGTCTCCTCCGCCGGCACGAGCGCGGGCAGCGGGCAGACACCCAGCATCGAGGCGGTGCGCGTGCTGCGCGATGAGGAGGGCATCGACATTTCCCGCCTGCGCAGCCAGCCGATCACCGAGGCGCTCATCGAGGCGTCTGACGTGATATTCGCGATGACGCGCGATCACCTCGGCCTGCTCGATCTGCTCTTCCCCGCCGCCGCCACGAAGCTGCATCTGCTGCGCGAGTTCGAGGACGGCGCACCCGACGTGCCCGACCCCATCGGCCAGGGGCGCGAGGTCTATGCGCGCTGCAAGGACACCATCAAACGCGCCCTGCCCGCACTTTTGAAATTCATCGAACAACAATCGCCCATGACCATCGAATCCAGCGAAACCATCCCCCACGTCGAATCCGTCGATCCCGAAATCGCGGAGGCCATTCACGCCGAGGCCCGGCGCCAGGCCGAGCACATCGAACTCATCGCCTCGGAAAACTACACCAGCCGCGCGGTGATGGAGGCGCAGGGATCCTGCCTCACGAACAAATACGCCGAGGGCTACCCCGGCCGCCGGTGGTATGGAGGTTGCGAACACGTCGATGTCGTCGAGTCGCTCGCCATCGAGCGAGCGAAGCGGCTCTTCGGCGCGGTGCATGTGAACGTGCAGCCCCACAGCGGCTCGCAGGCGAACATGGCGGTGTATTTCAGCGTGCTCCAGCCCGGCGACAAGATCCTCACGATGGACCTTGCCCACGGCGGCCACCTCACCCACGGCCACAAGGCGAATTTTTCCGGCAGGCTCTATGAGGTCCATCACTACGGCGTGGACGCCGGGACCGGCGTGATCGATTACGACGCGCTCGCCAAACACGCCGGCGAGGTGAAGCCGCGCATGATCACCGCCGGCGCATCGGCCTACCCGCGCACGATCGACTTCCCCCGGCTGCGCGAGATCGCGGATTCCGCAGGCGCCCTTCTCTTCGTGGACATGGCGCACATTGCGGGCCTCGTCGCGGGCGGGGCGCACCCAAGCCCGGTGCCGCACGCGGATTTCGTGACGACCACCACGCACAAGAGCCTGCGCGGGCCGCGCTCGGGCCTGGTCCTGTGCAGGGAACCCTTCGCCAGGAAGATCGACTCGCTCGTATTTCCGGGCGTGCAGGGCGGCCCGCTCATGCACGTGATCGCCGCGAAGGCCGTGTGCCTGCACGAAGCGCTCCAACCGGAGTTCAAAGCCTACGCGCAGCAGATCGTGACGAACGCGAAGGCGCTGGCGGCGAGCCTCGCGCGCCTCGGCTACACGATCACTTCCGGCGGCACGGACAACCACGTGATGCTCGTCGATCTGCGTCCGCGCGGGCTCACCGGCGTCGAGGCGCAAACGGTGCTCGACGAGGCGGCGATCACCGTGAACAAGAACGCGATCCCGTTCGACACCGAGCCGATCAGCAAGACCGGCGGCATTCGCATCGGCACGCCCGCGATGACGACCCGCGGCATGAAGGAGGAGGAGATGATGGAAATCGCCGACCTCATCCACGCCGCGCTGGAGGCCCGCCGCGATCCGGCGGCCCTCGCTGACGTTCGCCGCCGCGTGACCGCCCTCACCGCGCAATTTCCGCTGCCCGGATAGTGCAGGAGCGAGGGGCTACAGGCCCGACAGGAAATTGAAAATCGCGTCGCTGTTGCCTGGGAGACCTTCGTGGCCAAAATCGGGATAGAGGAGCATGCGCTTCGGGCAGGCGAGTTTGTTGTAAACCGCGAACTGCGTGGAGGGCGGGCAGATCGTGTCCATGAGCCCGGTGGTGAAGAGGACCTCGGCGTTGATGCGGGAGGCGAGGAACTGGATGTCGATGTAACCGAGGCGGATGAAGATTTCCTCCTCGCGGGCATGGAGCGGATCGAAGGCGCGCAGGTGCGTTCGCAGCTCCTGGTAGGCGTCCTTCGCCAGATCCATCTGCCACACGCGCAAATAATCCGCCAGGAACGGATAGACGGGCGCGGCGCGACGGATGCGAGGCTCGAGCGCGGCGCAGGCGATGGTGAGCGCGCCGCCCTGGGAGGCGCCGAACGCACCGACCCTCGCGGGATCGATCTCGGGGAATCCCATGACGATCCGCGCGAGCTGCGCCGCATCGAGAAAAATCTGGCGGAAGAGAAGTTTTTCCGGAGCGTCGGCGAGGCCGCGGATGAAATGGCCGTGGTGGGTATTGCCCTTCACCTGCGAGTTGTCCTCGCTGCGGCCGCCCTGGCCGCGGCAGTCGAGGCTGGCGATCGAAAAGCCCTGGCTGACGTAGGCGAGTTTCTCGCACCACTCGCCGCTGTTGCCGGTGTAGCCGTGGAATTGCAGCACGGCCGGGTGCGGCGACGGGGCATTTTTTGGCCGGAGATACTTGGCATAGACGCGCGCGCCGCCGACCCCCGTGAAGAAAAGATCGAAGGCCTCGGCGCAGGCGGTCTGGAGCGCGGGATTCGGGATCAGCTCGACCTGCGGATCGGTCGCGTCGAGTTCGGCAAGGGCGCGGTCCCAATACGCGTCGTAGTCGGAGGGACGCGGGTTGATGCCATGGTAGAGTTCGAGTTCGGCGAGGGGTTTGTCAATTTGGGGCATGGTGTCGGAAAATCGTCGGACGGCCCGGCGAGTCCGTCCGTGCGGGAAATCATGGCGCAGGATCGGGCGCCTTGTGCTGGCTGCCCGCGAGCCGCTCGACCACGTAGAAGGTCACCGGAATGAGAAAGATCGCGATGAACGTCGCCGCAAGCATGCCGCCGATGACGGCCGTGCCGAGGATGCGGCGGCTCACCGCGCCGGAGCCGGTGGCGGTCCAGAGCGGAACGCAACCGAGAATGAAGGCGAAGGCGGTCATCAGGATCGGGCGCAGGCGCAGCTTCGCGCCGGCGAGCGCGGCGTCGAGCGCTGACTTGCCCTTCTCGTATTCCGCGCGGGCGAATTCGACGATCAGGATCGCGTTCTTCGCGGTGAGGCCGATGAGCATCACGAGGCCGATCTGCGCATAGACGTCGTTTTGATAAAAGCCGTTTTCGAAGCGGCGCAGCGTGAGGGCGGCGAACGCGCCAAAGACGGCAATGGGCGTGCCGAGCAGGACGCTGAACGGCAGCGACCAGCTCTCGTATTGCGCCGCGAGGATGAGGAAGACGAAGACGAGCGAGAGGCCGAAGATGACGTTCGGCGAGACGCCCTGCGCCGCCTGCTGCTCCTGGAACGACATGCCGTAATAGTCGAAGCCCATTTCGGCGGGCATCGTCTCCTTGAACACCTGCTCGAGCGCGGCCATCGCCTGCCCGCTGCTCACGCCGGGCGCCGTGCTCGCATTGATCATCGCGCTGCGATACATGTTGTAGCGCATCGTGAACTCCGGACCATTGCGCGGCGCGACATCGACGAGCGAGGAAAGCGGGACGGGCGTGCCCCGGTCGTTTCGCACGTAGAAAAGGCCCATTTGCTGGATCTCGGTGCGGAAGTCGCCGTCGGCGGCGAGATAAACCTGCCACTGGAGCCCGAAGCGGTTGAAGTAATTGATCATCACGCCGCCGAGGAAAGCCTGGAGCGTCTGGTAAATGTCGCTGATCTGGACGCCCTGCATCATCGCCTTCTCGATGTTCACATTCACGCCGAGCTGCGGGACTTCCGGCAGGAGCTGGGTGCTGATGCGGCTGAACTCGGGACGTTTCGCCGCGGCCTCGAGAAACGTCTGCGTGTTCTGCGCGAGAAAGGGCACCGTGCCGCCGGAGCGGTCCTCGAGAATGAAGGTCACCCCGCCGGCCGTGCCGATGCCGGGAATGGCGGGCGGCGGGAAGGCAAAGCCCATGCCGCCCGGAAGCTGGGCGAATTGTCGATTGAGGTGCTGCAGGATCGACGGGACCTGGAGTTCGCGCGTCTTCCGCTTGCTCCAGTCATCCAGCGCGATGAAGAAGAACGTGCTGTACGTCATCTGCACCGAGCTGAGGAGATTCAGTCCGACGATGGTGGTGCAATACTGCACGCCCGGCGTGGCCATGATGATTTTTTCGGCCTGCGCGGCGACTTCGGACGTGCGCTGGAGAGACGAAGCCTGCGGCAACTGGATGAGGCCGAAAACGTAGCCCTGATCCTCCTCGGGCACGAAGCTCGCGGGCAGCCTGCCGCCCAGCATCACGCCGGCGACGGCGATCGCGGCGAGGAAAAGGAGGGTGAAGGCGGATTTACGGCAGAGCATGCCGCAGGTGCTCACATAGCCGTTCGTCGCGCTGCCAAAGGTTTTGTTGAACCACCGGAAGAACATGCCGAGCGGGCCGCGGGCCTCCTTGCGCGGACGCAGGAGCAGCGCAGCGAGCGCGGGGCTGAGGGTGAGCGCGTTGAACGCGGAGAGAATGACGGAGACCGCAATCGTGATCGCGAACTGCTGGTAGAGCTGGCCGGTGATGCCAGGGATGAAGATCGTCGGCACAAACACCGCCGAGAGGATGAGCGCGATGGCGATGACGGGGGACGACACCTCCTCCATCGCGCGGAACGCGGCGTCCTTCGGCGACATGCCCTCCTCGATGTGATGCTCGACCGCCTCGACGACGACGATGGCATCATCGACGACGAGGCCGATGGCGAGCACGAGGCCGAAAAGCGAGAGCGTGTTGATCGAGAAGCCGAAGAGCGGATAGAACGCAAAGACGCCGACGAGCGCGACCGGCACGGCGAGCAGCGGGATGAGCGTCGCGCGCCAGCCCTGGAGGAAGACGAAAACGACGATGATGACGAGGATGAGCGCCTCGACGAGTGTCTTGACGATCTCCTCCATGCCGGCGGTGACGGCGAGCGTGGTATCGAGGGCGACCGCGTATTTGAGGCCGGCGGGAAACCGCTTCGAGAGCTTTTCCATTTCCGCGCGGATGGCCGCGGTCGTCGCGAGGGCGTTCGAGCCGATCTGCTGATTGATGACAAGAATGGCGCCTGGCGCGCCGTTGAAGCGGCCCTGGATGTTGTAGAACTGCTCGCCGAGCTCGATGCGCGCGACGTCCTTGAGGCGGATGATCGAGCCGTTCTTTCCGGCGCGGATGATGATGTTGCCGAATTCCTCCTCGGTGACGAGCCGGCCCTTCGCGATGACGGAAAAGGTAAATTCCTGGCCCTTGGGCACGGGCTGCCCGCCGATCTGGCCGGCGGGATTCACCGTGTTCTGCGCGTTCACGGCGTTGAGAATCTCGCTCACCGTGATGTCGAGCTTCGCGAGCTTGTCGGGCCGCACCCAGAAGCGCATCGCGTATTCGCCGGCGCCATAGACGTTCACGAGGCCGACGCCGTTCACGCGCGCAAGTTCGTTCGAGATGTTGATGTTCGCGTAGTTCGCGAGGAAGCTCGCGTCGTATTGGCCGCCGGGCGCGTAGAGCGCGAGCACCATCAACGGCGAGGACGCCGCCTGGTTGACCGTCACGCCGTAGTTGCGCACCGAGCTGGGAAGCTGCGCCGTGGCCTGGCCCTGGCGCATCTGCATGAGGATCTGATCGGTCGTCGGCACGGTGCTGATGCCGAAGATGCCGTTGAGCGTCATCGAGCCATTGTTGGCATTGATGGAATACATGTATTGCATTCCCTCGGTGCCGTTCACCTGCTGCTCGATGGGCGTGGCGACGGAGGACTCGACGGTGAGCGCATCGGCGCCGACGTAGGTGGTCTGCACCTGGATCTGCGGCGGGACAATGTTCGGAAACTGCGCGATGGGCAGGCCGAGCATGCTCACGACACCGACGATGACCATGATGATCGCGATGACCATCGCGACAATCGGTCGATTGATGAAGAAGCGCGACATGGACGCTAGTTCTTCGCAGCCGGGGTGGCCGCGGGCGTCGTGGCGGGGGCGGCGATGGCGTCGGAGGCCTTCTCCTGCGCGGTCTCGACGTAGGGCTTCGGATTGACCACCGTGCCCTGGCGGACCTTTTGCACGCCTTCGATAATCACGGAGTCACCGGCGTTGAGGCCCTTCGTGACGATTTGATCGCTGCCGAGCGTGGGGCCGAGCGTGACCTGGCGCAGGTCCACCTTGTTTCCTTCGCCGACGACGGCGAGCAGCGTGAGGCCCTGGAGGTTGATGACGGCCCGCTGCGGAACGACGGTGGCATCCTTGTCCGTGCGCACTGTGGCGGTCACGAGGCCGAACTGCCCCGGGCGGAGGAGGCGGCCGGGATTTGGAAACTCTCCTTCGAGCGTGATCGATCCCGTGTAGATGCCGACGACATTGTTGACGCTGGTGAGCCGGCCCTTTTCGGGATAGGCCGTGCCGTCCGCGAGCACGAGAGAGAGTTCGACGTTCTTATCCCGCTGTGTGCCGACCGGGGATTTCGAAGGATCCTTGAAATACTGCTGGATGAATTTCACGTAATCCTGCTCGCCGACCATGAACTGCACCTTGATCGGATCGACCTTCACCACGGTCGCCAGCGTTCCGGTCGAAGGCCCCACGAGGTCGCCGACCTGCGCGGTCGCGATGCTGGTGAGGCCGTCCACCGGCGAGGTGATGCGGGTGAAGACGAGGTTGAGCTGCGCCTGCTGGACGGCGGCCTCGGCGGCCTGCACCGAGGCCTTCGACGCCTGATAGGCCTGCGTCTGGTCATCATACTGCTGCAGGCTGATGACCTTCTTTTCGTAAAGCTGCGCGGCGCGGTCGGCGGTCAATTGGCTCGCCGTGAGCTGCGCCTGGGCCTGCGCGAGACTGCCCTTCGCCTGGTCGAGCGCGGCCTGGAAGGGACGCGGGTCGATCTGGAAAAGCACCGCGCCGGCGGCGACGTAGGTGCCGTTGACGTAATTCTGCGACTGCAGGTAGCCCGAGACCTGCGCGCGAATGTCGGCATTGATGTCGCCAGTGAGCGTGGTCACCCAGGTTTGCGTGATGGGCACGCTCTGCGGCTGCACCGTGAGGACCAGCACCTCGGGCGGCGGAGGCGGTGGCGGCGGCTTCTGCGGGTTGCAAGCGGAAAGGAACGCAGCCGCGAAGGCGCAGGACGCGAGCACCCGGCAGGGCGACGGCGGGCGGGGCTTTCGGAGGTCGCGCGAGGGCACTCTCAATTTCACGGTGTGTCGCATAGCAAGCCGCGGCCGATTCGGCGAATAAAAACGCCGTCCCGCTGTGAACCGCTCAGAATCAAGCTCCGTG
>JAQTOP010000064.1 GCA_028713285.1 Terrimicrobiaceae bacterium | reverse complement strand
GCCTTGCGGACGGAGCGCTTGAAGCGCTTGAGATTCTCCCTCGCGGAATCCAGATCCATTTTGTTCGCCACGACGGCCCACGGGCGGGAGCCCAGCGTCGGATCGTAGAGATCGAGTTCCTTGCGCAGCGTTTTGAAATCCGCCACGGGATCGCGCCCCTCGCTGCCCGCCATGTCGATGACGAAGAGCAGCAGACGGCACCGCACGATGTGACGCAGGAACTCATGGCCGAGGCCCTTGTTGTCGTGCGCGCCCTCGATCAGGCCCGGAATGTCCGCAACCGTGAGCCGCTCGTAGTTGGGGAACTCCACGACGCCGACCACGGGGTTCAATGTGGTGAAGGGATACGAAGCGACGCGCGGATGCGCGGCGGAGAGTTTGCCGAGCAGCGTGGACTTGCCGGCATTCGGGAAACCCACCAGGCCGGCGAATGCGATCGTGCGCAGCTCGAGCAGGAACCAGCCCTCCTCGCCATCCTCGGGCGGCTTCGACTGGCGCGGGGCGCGGTTGACCGAGCTCTTGAAATGCGTGTTGCCCTTGCCGCCCCGGCCGCCCTTGCACAGCACGAATTCCTGGCCGGGCTCGACGAGGTCGGCGAGCAGCTCGCATTCGGATGCGTCGAGCTTGAATCGCGGGCGCGGCGTCTCGTCGAAATCGAGCGGATCATGCACGCGCGGCGTGAAGGCCTCGGGCAGGCGGTAAACGAGCGTTCCGACGGGGACGTTGACGTAATGGTGCGGCGCCGACCGTCCGTGCTTGTCCTTGCCCTGGCCGTGCCCGCCTTTTTTCGAGCGGATGATCGGTTCGTAATAGAGCGCAACGAGATTGTCCGTGTGCAGGTCGGCGCGCAGGATGATGTCCCCGCCATCCCCCCCGTCCCCGCCATCCGGGCCGCCGCGGGGAATGAACTTCTCCCGGCGCATGCTCACGCATCCGGTTCCGCCCGGCCCGGCGATGCCGTGGACGCGAATCTGATCAACAAATTTCATGGGCGAGTTTCACGCATAGGCCACGGGCGAAGCAAAGGGAATCCGCCCCGGCCGCCCGATCGTGGAGATTCACTTCACCAGCGTCGCATAAAGATCGGCCGTCTTTTTTGCGATGGCGTCCCAGCCGAACATCTGCTCCGCGCGGCGGCGGCCCGCTTTTCCGAATGCCGCCCGCTTTGCCGGATCGGCCATGAAGTCGTTGATGGCCGCCGCGAGGTCGCGCGAAAATTTATCGGGATCGATCGGCTCGAACGGGCTCGCGGTCATCTGCTCGATTGCAACGAGCGTGCCGGTCTCGCCGGAAACCACGACCTCCTTGATGCCGCCCACCGCGCTCGCCACGACGGCGGTCTCGCAGGCCATCGCCTCGAGATTGATGATGCCAAACGGCTCGTAGATCGAAGGGCAAACAAATACCGCGGCGTGGCTGTAAAGTTCGACCTTCGTCCGCACATCCACCATGTGCTCGATCCAGATGATGCCGTCGCGGCGGCTCCGGGCATCGGCCACGGCGGCCTTCATTTCCGCGGCGATCTCCGGCGTATCCGGCGCACCCGCGCACAGTACGATCTGGAAGCCGGGATCGAGATGCCGGATCGCGTTCACGAGGTGAATGATGCCCTTCTGTCGCGCGATCCGGCCGACGAAAAGAATGTAGGGCTGCGCCGGATCGATGCCGTGGCGCAGCAGCGCTGCCTGCGATTCGGTGGCGCGGTATTCGTCGAGATCGATGCCGTTGTAAATGATCGGCACGCGCTCCTCGGGAATATCGAACAGCCGCAGGATGTCGGCCTTCGTTTCCTTCGACACCGCGATCACGGCGTCCGCCATTTCGAGCGCGGTCTTCTCCAGCCAGCAGGTGAAGTCGTAACCGCCGCCAAGCTGCTCGCGTTTCCACGGGCGCAGCGGCTCGATCGAGTGGACGGTAATGACGAGCGGGATGCCGTAGTTCAGCTTCGCGAGGATGCCGCCAAAATGCGCATACCACGTATGGCAATGCACCAGGTCGGCGTCGATATTCGCCGTGTTGAAATCGGTGCAGCGGCGGATCGCGCCAAATGCCGAACGCAGCGGCTTCGGGCAGGTGAAGCCCGAAGCATCGAGCCCGAAGCCCTTCACCGTCGGATTGCCGGCCGGAATATCCTGATCGCCAAACGCCCGCACCTCGACATCGACATATCGCGCCAGCCCGCGGCTGAGATACTCGACATGCACGCCCGCGCCTCCATAGATCGTCGGCGGGTATTCGTTCGTGAGCAGGAGCGTCTTCACCGGCAAAGCCTAACAACGCCCCAACCGCACAGTCCCGGAATTACGAGGATTTCCGACGCGAAACATTCCGGGGAGGTGTGCCGTAGCGCAGGGCCGTCACAAGGAAGACATCCAGATGCGCAGCGCTGTCGTTGTCAAAAAAAATCGCGGCGATTCGGCCCGAAGGAGCCAGCGCGATATGGTCGCGTGTGGGAACCGGATACTTTCCGCCATCGCCGGTCACCAATTCGAACGGCTGAAAGGGATTGGCTTTGATCGCCCGCTGGATTTCAGTAGCCGTCATCAGAGGATTCGAGCTTCAGCGCAAGCGTTTCGATGGCCGCCTCGGCGGAGGCAACGGCTCAACGGATGCCACCAGCAAAGCGGAGATTCGCAGGCCGGCATCGCGATCATTGTAAACTGTGACGCTGCCTCCCTTGGGCGAAACGCTCGCGCAGCCGGGATGCGGCACACGAAAAAGCCTGCCGTCGTTGATTCGAATGCCGAATGGCGCGAAAGGCATGCTGCGCAAACGTTCCTTGATCGTTTCACTCAACATGGCCGGCAATATATCGCTGCGATTCCCGCCGGCAAGCTCCGCCTCACGCCCCGAGCAGCCACGTGAGCCGGCCGTCCGTCGGGCTCACCGCCGCGCACGGGTAATCCGACGTGCCGCCGAAAACTTCATTGAGCACGTCGTCCTTGCCCGCGCTGTTCACGAGGAAGCACACGTGCCGCGCCGCATCGAGCAGCGGATACGTGAACGTGACGCGCCACATTTCCATCTTCGGCACGTAGTTCTCGACGACGAGGCGCTCGCGCTCCGTCAGCGCGGGCGTGCCGGGAAACAACGAGGCCGTGTGGCCGTCCGGGCCCATGCCGAGGAGAATGAGGTCATGCCGAAAAACTCCGCCCTCCGCGCGCGCCCGCAGCCCGGCTTCGTATTCCCGCGCGGCCTCGGCTGGGGCGATCTCGCCGCGCATGCGCAGCACGTTCTCCGGCGGGATCGGGACCGCGTCGAGCAGCGTGCGGCGCGCCATGAGGTAGTTGCTCTGCGCGTCGTCGGGCGGCACGCAACGCTCGTCGCCAAAAGTGATGACGACCCTGCTCCAATCCACAGGGCGCCTGGCGAACGCCTCATAGACGGGCTTCGGAGTATTCCCGCCGCTCAGGGACAGGCTGAATGTGCCGCGCGCGGCGATGGCTTCGTGCGCGCCGCTCTCGATGAGGGCGACCGCGTCGTTTACGAAATCGTGGGAGTGGATGATGTCGGGTTTCATAATTTTTACATGAGGCGGACGGGCAGGAGGAATTCGAGCCGGCCCGCGCCCGCGCGCAGCGTCGAAAGATCGACGGCGGTAATCGATGACTTGCGGATAGGCAATCGCTCGGGGTCGGGCAAACCGATGCACGCCGCAATCGCCGCGCTGAAATCCGGCTCGTGGCCCACCAGCATCACATGGTCGAACTTCGCATAGGCTGCGAGCCCATCGAGGCACGTCTCCGGCGACATGCCGCAGGCGAGCCAGCGCTCGACGACGACTTCGCGGCCATCGAGCCGCTTCGACACCGCTCGCGCCGTCTGCTCCGCCCGCACGACCGGACTCGTCACGATCACATCCGGCACGAGACCGTAGCGGACGCAAAACCTGCCCGCCTTGTCCGCCTGGTCGAGCCCCTTCGCGGTGAGCCTCCGCTCGAAGTCGGTCGTGACCTCGTCCTCGGCCTCGGCATGGCGGAGAAAATAGAGCAGCATCAATGGAGCCTAGCTTACCGACTCGAGGAGCGGCAACTGGTTCCGTCCACCCTTAATCAAGCACTCTCGCCGATCTGCCGCAGAACTGCTCCAATCGCTCCCGTCCCTAGATTAGAAACTCTCAAAGCGATACTTGCTGGCGTCTAGGTACTCTGGAAGCAACTCCATTGCAATCCACCGCCGCTCGAGTTTCTCGGCCGTCGCACCGATCGTATTCGAGCCGGCAAAAATATCCATGCAAATGTCATCTTCTTCCGTAAGCATTTTAATAAAAAAGGCAGGCAGCGCGGATGGAAAACGGGCCGGATGAATTGCAATCCCGGCCTCTTTGCAACGGAGCGTGTAGGCATCGTTCGCGGAATTATTCCCGAACTTCAACAGGTCATCAGGCAGCGCCTCCTCGAGGACGTTGCCGGGAATGGAACCCGGCGCTTTCATCTTGTCCCAGCTTGCATTGATGACGTGTCCCGAGGGTCGAGTGGTCTCTTTCAAACCCCGCGCGTTCAAACGAAGCATGTCGGCGCCGTAAGGTTTTAAGACACGCAAATTACTCGCCTTCGGATATTTGGTTTTGGAGAGCCACCCGACATGTTCCACAGAATCTTTTACGCGGACCCGGCGCACTGTGACCCACTCCGCCCGGACAGGCATTTTTGCCGGGTTATACCAGTAGCATTCCTGCGCGAGGTGAAATCCGATCTCCTCCACGAGCGCGATGAGGAGCTTGTATTGATAGAGCGACCTCGTTGGAGCACCCTCATTCCAGCTCCCGCCAATGTTGAGAACGAAACTCCCATCGTCTTGAAGCACTCGAAAAACTTCCGCGGCAATCGGCTTTGGAAACATTCCCGTAGCTCTTTTTGAAATGCAGCGCGTAGGGCGGCGAGGTGATCACGAGATCCACCGACGCCTGCGGCATGGCGCGGAGAAGCTGCAAGGAATCGCCAAGCTACGCCGCGCCGTGAAGCGTGGTGTAATACGCCTCTTGTCCAGGAATCAACTGCAGCCTGGCGCTCCGCCCGTTCAAGGGGGAGAATCTGCTGTTGCTGCCCAAGCGTGGCGCGTGATTTCATCGCGGTTTCAATGCCTCCATCTGCTCGCGTTCGCTCGCCAAGAAAAGACGATCCGGTTAAAAAAACCGGGACCCGAGGCAAGACTGAACAAAAAGGTTTACAACGTCAACCTGTTTCTGACGCCGGCGAGTGGATTACCAAGGCGCAGGCTGCAAGAATGCGCGGCGTGACGCGGCAGGCCATCGCGAAATTGGTGAGCAAGGGAAAATTCACCACGCTCGAAATCGCCGGTCACAAGCTGGTGAAACGCGCGGACGTAGAAGCTTACAAGCCTGAGCCGGGCGGGAGGCCTGCACGCTCATGATCAAGGATGTCCGCGCCCTTCTCGCCAAATGCAGTGACAGACAGCGACGCCGGATTTTCGACGAGTTAAGGGCGATAATCCCCATCACGCATTCGAGACCCGATTGAATGCGAAGGCGGAAGTCATACTGGAAGCCCTGGACCGGGCGGGCGCGCTCACGTTACGAGGCATTCGCGGCATTATTGGCGAGGCGACATTCGTTCGCGAAGTCGCTCCGTCGCTGGCTGGCTGGGAGGATGTGACACCTCCCGGAGATTTGCCCTACGATTCAGCGCTGAAAGACAGCATCTCGACGGTAAGAGTCCAGGTTAAGATGCAACGCCGGGCCGCCGGCACCGCATGGATTCGTAACGGGGCGGCCGTTGTCGAGGTGCAGCGCACCCGCGGAGGGAAGAGGAACGGAGAAGACACCCGTCCGTATCGATTTGGCGAATTCGACATTCTGGCCGTCTGCATGGAACCGTCGCACGCTCGCTGGAACTCATATCAAAGCGCCGTAGCTTTTAGACTGCAGCGACTGGAACTCAACAACGCTCGGGTGGCGAAATTGGCAGACGCGCCAGACTTAGGAAGCAAACCCTAGCACTTTTTTAACGTTTCTTCACGTTTCACAAGCAGCAAGCGGCGCTTGCACTTATCGCCCTCGACGGGCTCCCTGCCGTATAGAATCAGGCTGCGCAGGCCGACACGATGGAATCGAACCAGGCGCATCGCACATCGATGGGCCGCCTGACTCCGCGGCAGGCCGTGTAGCACGTCCTCGACGAACGGCGTCCCCATGGCGAAGCTCGCCCGAGCGACGCCGGAGAAGGAATGGACGATTTCAATGGGAGCTTTCGCTCTCCTGCTACGCCGTCGCACCGAGGGCGGGAAGATCGTTTCCTTCGCCGTGGTCCTGTTTGCGTTTCACGGCGGGGATTGGATGGATATTTCCCGTTACGACACCGCGCATGGATCCGCCCACCGCGACGTTTTGGGACTCAAGGAAGGCTTGCGAGGGAAGCTCCCAATGCCTACCTTGACCCACAACGAAGCATTTCGCTATGCGATCCGGGACTTTGAAGAAAACGCTGAAAACTACCTTGCGGACTTTCTCGCCCATTGATCGCACAGGCCGATTGGCAGGGCCTCCGATGACCGCACGGGAGTTTGACCGCATCGCGCGCGCGCATGGAGCGCGCCCCACGAGCATCGAGGAGAGCCGGGTTTTCAATGAGGCCATCGCCCGCACGGATGCTCGCATCGCCGGCAAATAGGGCGCTTCCTTGCACAAACACCATGTGAATCGAGAGTCGAAAACGTAAGTGGTTGGAAATCAACAACGCTCGGGTGGCGAAATTGGCAGACGCGCCAGACTTAGGATCTGGTGGAGAAATCCGTGTGGGTTCGAGTCCCACCCCGAGCACTTCTTCTGAAACCCGCATAAATAAAGGCTCTGCGAGCCATTCCTGAGTTTTGATCGATCAACCAGGCATCGCATGGAAACGTCTGGAAGTGACCTCAATTTATCCGCTACTTGTCCGCAAATGAGGCCGTTGAAAGGGAAAGAATTGTCTCCTTCACGGCTTCATTCGAATTCCAGCACGCTGCTGTTGTCGCTGCTGTTCGATTTCGAGGATTCGGATGACGACTCGCAGGGTTCGCAGGAGCCCGACAAGCAATTGACCTCCCCGGAAGTGATGGCCTTGAGCAATTCGCCCGATTGAAGCTCTTCCGGCAAGGAGACGAGCCAGCTCTCGACCCGCGTATGTACGAGCAGGCCGCGTCCGGGAACGATTTCCAGCAGGTCGATTTCCGTTATGGGTATGACGCGATTTTCCAGACACAGCCATCCCGTCGGTCGGGCGTTCGGGGTTGGATCGACGCGACTTGCCTGTTGCTGCCATGTCGAGTCTCTCGGAGGCGGTGATGGATTGCGTGCGATGAATTTGTCTGCGGGACCGGTGATCATGATTTTTCAGTTGGTTGAGTTGAGATTTGATTTCCGCCAGACGGCGGGAGTCGGAGGAAATGAGTTCGTTGATCTCGGCCTTCCGCATCCGGCAGCCATTACGGGTCATGGCGGTGGCTTTCGCGCCAAGGTGTTTGGTCGCCGGACGGTCAACGCCCTGGATTTTGAGCGAGTGCCGGTCCACGGTTTCCGACGCCCCGGCTTTTCGCAGCGCGCGATTGCAGCGCACCTCCCACATCTCGCGGATGCGCTCGACTTCGATGGGGCCGAGCTTCCGGTCATCGAGATTGCGGATTTTCGCTTTTGAAAAAGTGCCGGCGGCATCCACGGCGCGGGTCGTCATGAAAAGGTGGCCGTGGACGTTGCGGTCATCGCCCTTCGCATTCGGACGGGACGTTTTCATTCGAGCGCTACTCACGCACGAAATCCGAAAAGCGCTGCTCCCGTCCGGGAGCAACATGGCTTTCCAGTAGATCCCCTGCTCACAAGCTCGTGCAGACGCGTCCACGTCCGCATCGTCGCTCAACTTTCGAGTTCCGTTGTTCGCGAGACGAACAACCTGCATTCCAAATCCGCCGGAGCGATCAATCGGCGAAAGCCAGGCGATACGCCTCCTCGATCTCGGCAATCTCCTGATCGGTCAACTCCGCGAATTCCCCCTCCCGCCGCTTCCGCGCAAGCTTCCCGCCGTTTTTGTAAAGGCGCATGAGCAGCGACTCGCGCGTGCGGTCGGGCATATCCACGACCTCGCCAATCGCCAGACGAGCCCGGTCGAACTTCTGAAGAAAATGGATCTCTTCGGGAATGGCATGGTGAATCGTCCGCTCCAGCATTTGTGCGAGGAATTCGACCTGCGAAGTCACGTCTGGATACCGATAAAAACCTTCGATGTCGGATGGATTCTCCACCGTGAGTTGCCCATCCTCGTCGAGGCGATATTCGGCCGCCGCGAGCAACGGTTTGGAGAATTGTTCCAGGCAGGCGTCGTAAGCCTTGAGATTGATCAGAATCTCCGCCGACACCGGCAGGATAATGCCCTCGCCGCCGATGCCGCCGCGCGCCAGCACATCGTGGATGAGGTAACGATGGAGACGCCCGTTGCCGTCCTCGAACGGATGGATGAACACGAACGGAAACGAGATGGCGGCCGCGCGCAAAATCGGCGAGAGGCTTTCGCTGGACGCGAAATAACCCGAGAGACCGTCCATCACATCGGCAAGAAATTCGGGAGGAACCCCGATGGTGTGAATGATTTCCCGGAAATAAGCCGTGGTTTGGCCCACATAATTCTGAGCGGCGCGAAAGCCTGCTTCCCGGTAACGCTCATCGACAATCGCATTTTGCAGCCGGGTGAGCACCGCTTCATCGAGCGGCGACTTTTCGCGTCCTGCCTGGTGGAGCATCGCGACAAACTTCTCGGTGCGGCTCGCGCCCGCCTCCTCGCGCTCAATGGCGAACGAAGATTTCGTCTCCTTGAAATAGAGATAGGATAACGCCCGATGAAGAACATCCGGCGAAAAAGGTCGGAGGGTCTCTGTCAGGAGAGCATTCCAATCCGTTTCCTCGATGGCGCGGATCGCGGGCGTTCGACGAATGAGCGGGAGAAACCGGCGATCTCCCAGTGCGTTGTTGAGGATGCGCCATCGCGCATTGCGCACGGGGCGAACCGCGGTCACGTAACGCTCTCCATCGAGGATGGCCTCGTAGTTCCCGGTGATCTTGACCTGCAGCGGAACTTCAGAACCGATCAGCGCCTCATACCAGAAGCCGATCTGACGGGCGAACTTGCCCGAGGGCGTGCGCGCGACAAATTCCGCCACCTCCATGGGCGAAATCCGGCGAAACACCTTCGCGAACAGGTCCAAGTCGAGTCCGTCGTATTTGAGCGCGAAGACCAAATGGTCCAGTGGATCATTGCCTGGATCATAGGAACGGATATAATGTTCTTCGACGGTTCCACTCCCCTCCTCCCGACGAACCATTTTCGGTCCGATAAAAGAGCGATGCGCAAGGGGCCGGACCTTGAGCGAGAAGTGGTCAATCAACCATGTGCAACCCACGGGATTCATAGAAAACTCTTTCCGAAGAAAGAATTCTATTACAATCCGGTGTTTTTAAAAGACAATCATTCCGATTTGATCGGATTGGCACGATTTTCCCGAAATCGTGCCATTTCGCCCATGAAGCTGCCGCGTCTGAATACAATCGAATTAGTTCCTCTTGCGACGCAACTCCGAACTAAATTCCGGAGTCCTTTTCTTCCGATGCAGCAAATTCACTGGTTGAACTCCACCATTATTCACTCGTATCGAAGTCTGAACAGCCAAGACCAGCTCCGAATAGTCCACGCCTGCGTCGTTTAGGAAGACTTCAAGAATCGGGGGTTTGGCGTTTAAAAGGGCTCTGAGCAGATGGAGAGGTCTTACGGTTAAACCGGATGCAGACTCTGCATCGCGAAAAACAGCACGCGACTCGGCACTTCGGCGCAACCGCCCAACGCTCTCCTGGAGACCCGAGTGCAGCCCTGATCGTAATTTTCTCCTAATTGGCGTGGATTCCAACGCCGATTCGATGAATGCAGCCCGCAATGCGAATACATCACATGTGAGTATTTCGACAGATTCGTGGCGACTTTCGTGGAAATATTCAGCAATGAAGCCAACGCTCAAATCCACAATTTTTAGCAATCCTAAGAAAAAGTGTGCGGGCTCGATTTCCCGGCTGCCGAGATTCCGTGCCTCCACTTCAGCAATCTTCCACACAAGGACCAAAGAATCTGAGTGCCGGATCATTTTAATGAACCTCCGACTTTTTGATTAGTTCGAGCATCGAAGAAATAAACGCGTTGCCCTCGCGTTCCGTCTTTTGCAGAGCGAAATTTGTCGCGGCCAACTGATCGCTCAAACGCTTTTTCCCGAATGGCCCTGATTTGCTAAGTTTGATTTGAAGATCCGACTGCTGGCCTTTCAACATCACATAACGCTGAACGTAGTCTTCTGCTCGACTAATCCGAGAATTGATTAAGGCAACACTCCTTTCATCGACGGTGTAAGATTGTTGAGCCCAACTTACGGTGGCTGTGCTGACCGGCGGTGGAGCTACGAGATACGAGTCCTCTGCACCCGCCAACGAATTTCGGTTCGGAGTGGGCATAGGCGGATTTCCATACTGAGCGAGAAAATCTTGACTAACCCATCCGATAACGCCGCCGCAATTGATCTGTCTCCATGTGGTTTTCCCGTTACTTACGGGATCGCCAATGACCGTAATTCCATCGACCCCGTTTCCAACTTTATGAACGATGAGCGAACTCGCAGAAGGTCCCTGGCGCATATTTAAATAGTCCCCACTTGAAACACCCACCACTCGGTATGTTTGAGTCGGAGCAAGCGCGGCCCGTCTTAGGATTTCGGCCTGTGCGTTTGATACCGTTGGAGGCGTCGGCGTTACCAATGGCGATGCTGGCGCGGGAGTTGGTGATGCCTCGGAAGGTTGGGTGTAAGTTGACGCGAGGGGGCTCTCCAGTTCGATGGGAGTTGGGGGCGGAGCAGAAGAAGCAACAATCTCCTCCCCGTCATCGTTGTATTTAGAGGCGGAGGTCGCCGGAGAAGGCGCGCGTGAGGTATCGAAGGAAGTTGGTGGTGACGGAGCCTGACTTGAGACGCCTACGAGGACTCCAATCAGCAGCAACAAGGCGATTCCTCCGAGCCACCAGGCCCACGCAGCCCCGCTCGACTCTGTTTCGGGCGTTGATGGGACTACCGGAGGTCGAGCATCTTCCGGCGCCGAACTCACCGGTAAGAGTGGTGGTGCAATGGGCGGAGAAATATGCTTGGGCGTGGCATCCACTGAGTTGCCTTGGCAACCGTTTTTACGGACAAGTCGTGGCACTGTCGGGATGGGCGGCGGCAGCTCGAAGTTCATCTGATCAAATGAACGATCAACCGGACAACCAACCAGCCAAGGGTTGATGCGATGATGACTGCCCAAGCGATTGCCAGAGCAAGCCACATCTTGCGCCGCTTTTCTAATTGCCAAATCGCATAGGTATTCAGGCTTTCCACCCTTGCAGCGACCACTTCATCATGACCGGGAAACGCTAGAGACTGTTTCCAAAGTTGCATCGCTTCAGTGAACTTTCCCTGGCGCACGCGTATGCGCGCCAGCAGGTCGATTTCATCCCATGTGTCTGGCTGCTTGCCGGGTAGTGCGAGTAGCGCCTCGGCCTCAAGCAGGCGGCCGGCCACGGCATGCTCCGACGCCCGAGCCAACCGCATTCGTGACTCGAAGACGGCTACAATCTCGCGCAAATCTACCGCTTGCTTTGGCATTAGCGAATAAGACCGCGAGGGCCAAACCCACGCTGGACATTTTCAACTTCCTGCTTCGGCAGGAGTTCCCAAAGTCGAGTTACGACGTTACGCAATCCATCGACATTATTTTGATTAAGATAATTTCTTCCCATGTCGAGCAACCGGTCGGCTTCTGCTTGGTTTTCCATCTTCGAACGATCTTTTTCCAAACGCCGGAGTTGATCTACCCAATAGCCCGGAATAGAGAACAAGACCTGAAAATAGAAATTCTGAATTTCCTTTAGCTTTCGCGAAAGGCGCTCGGTTTCTTTCTTGGAAATAATCCCGGCGGCCTCTTGGGACAGTTCGGCTGCGCGATCCTGATGTTTTGATGAACCGTTTTGCTTTACAAGTTTGTCGAGGTCTTCTAACCAACCATTCGTTTCGGATACCAAAGTTGGCCACTCGACTCCACGCTCGACGTCATCCAAGCGAAGTTTGAATTCGAGTAAGCGCACCTCAGCCTTTTCTGCCGCGTCCGCATCTCCTTTTGCCGCGGAAACCGTTTCGACGATTTCCTTCATGAGTTCCGAGGATTCCAGATCGCGCAATGCAGCAAGGCTATCCTTATCATTCGCATCGTCGGCCTTGCGGATCAGCCTGTTGAGGCGCGCCTTTTCCTTGGCAAAGTCTTCAGCCACGTCATCGCCGGTCGCTGTGGTTTTTCGCAAAGGGAGAGTAAGATCAAACTCTTCATCAAGAGTCGGGATATAAATATTCAGAGACAAGAGGCGCGACTCGTCGATATTCATCGTGAGTTCGACTTCGCTGCCAGCCGGTAAATCCCGTCTGATCATTGAAGATGTGATGTCCAATAATGCGATCAAACGATTGCGATCAGCCGCTTGTTCATTCTCACCCTCTACAATGGGAATCTTGATAGCATCACCTTGTTCGGATGTTTTTATAGCATGGCTTGTCTTGTATTGATGTTCGGACTTCTTTTTTTGCGGAAGACCAGTGCCTTTTTTGAAAAACCAATCTACTCGATTATCCACAAGAGCCACTCCAATATTGTGAATGATGGGCTGCTCCTCAATCACGCCACCGACAATATAAGTCATGTGATCTGGAACGGTTTTTTGCCGAGTTCCAGCAGGATCATACAGCTCAATATTGAAGACATTGCGCTCTCCCTTTTCAGCGAGAAGGTTCACGATGAACGCGCCGTCCGAGCGAAGGGCAATTTTCCCACTTCGCCATTGAGTCTTTGCGTTAACGATCTCCACGGTGAATCCTTCGACACTTAATCCATCGGGACTTGTGATTTTGCCTCCGGCCAAGGGATCAATTTCGTGGCCGATTGGTTTATTGCTTTTAAGCGGTTCGAATTGGAATTCGCCCAATTTTGCAGCCTGCATTAGTTTGGAATCGAGTTTCTGCGTGCCGGCAAACACGGCGGCTCCTTTCGCGACGACCGTAAGAGGATCCATCGAAAAGTCGATGGGGATGCCTAAATTGCCTTTCAAGATGTCACGGAAATACGGAGCTTTCGTTGGCCCGCCGACAACAATCACTTTCTCTATTTGTGACGGTGAGAGGTTCTTTTCGAGAAGAACCTGTCTGCAAATGTCCGTTGATCTGCGGATGATGGGTTCGGCAAGGGAAATAATGTCGTTCCTCGATAGCGAAATTTCTTCGCAGTCCACTTCGCTTCCGCTCTGATCCTCGAATTTGCAATCAACCAGGCTAGCGATTTCTTTGGTCGTCAACTCGATTTTCGCCTGCTCCACCGCATGCTTTAATTTCAAAAGCGCGGTCTTCCATGTGTCGTTTCCTCGCTGCAGGCCAGGGAGATCAAAATTCTGCACTAACTTTGGCAGGACGAGTTTTTCCAAGATCGCCCAATCAATATCTGATCCACCCAGGAAATTATTCCCTCCATGATGCACCACATTGATAAGTCCCTCCTCGGCTTTGATGACCGCCGCGTCGAAGGTGCCGCCGCCAAAATCATAGACAAGCCAATAGGCCTTTTCGCTATCGACCTGAAATCCATAGGCCAAGGCTGCAGCAACAGGCTCTTGCAGCAACGGACTTCCTTCAATTCCCGCTAATTCCGCAGCCTTCCGAGTCGCGTCGCACTGATGCAGCTCGAAAGCTGCCGGAACCGTGATGACTGCCGATAGAACCTCCTCTCCGGTAATTGAGGAAACGCCCGTTCGCAGTTCTTTTAATACTTCCGCAGAGAGATCTTCCGGCTTTTTCTGAAACCCGCTCGTCTTAAAAGAATAGGTGTAATCCGTTCCCATCTGGCGCTTGAACTCCGCGAAAGCATCATCCGGGTTGTTGAGAATGAAGTTTTTCGCGCCAATCCCTATAAGCGGAAGACCGTTCTTTCTATAGCCAACTGCCGAAGGGGTTATATCCTGATCTCGATTGTTTTTGATGATTTCTGGAGTGACGCCTTTAAGAACGGCAATGGCGCTATTCGTTGTTCCGAGATCAATTCCGAAGTCGATGGTCGTGCGGCTCATGGTCAATTTTCCTTTGTTGATGATTCGATGGGAGTGGCAATGACGACCTCGCCTTGTTGAGCGATTTGCTTTCCCAAATAAATTGTAGGGCGTATGGTTTCACGAACGATCTCCTTGCTGATGCCCGCCTGCGGTTCAGCGGCTATGACCTTCTCAGGGAGCCCGTAGTCGAACGGCTCCCCCGTTCGGTCTTTGATCTCGATGCCAATGCCCGCAAGCGCCTCCACGATGGACTCGACATAGCGAGAAAGCTTTTTCAAGTCGTCTTGGGAGATTTCTTGTTTTGGTTCGAAGGTTTTTGAAACTGTGATTCTCGACCTGATTCTCCAGACATTCGTCGCACTAGAAATCAATGCTTTCACCACGTTTTCAGGGATAGGCATCGCTCCTGGGACTAAATCCTGTAAGGCAGCCTGAACCTTTTTCGCCACCGCATTCGCAAGGTCTCCGCTTTCGGGTAATGGCAAAGGATTAATTCTAAGGCTGTCTGGCATGTTCATTTTATTGTGCTGCTAATTTAATTACCTTCGACACCACTCCGCCTATGATGGCGCCTATAAAACCACCCGCAACCCATCCCCCTTCCCCTCCTGTGGAGGCGCCAATGATAACGCCTAAAACACCACATATAATCAGAGCGATGCACCCCGCGCTTTCTGACTTCTTCTGATTGTTTATTGTTGCCTCATAGGCTTGATTGCCGCGAATTGTATTCAGGTCGAGATGAATGCGTTCGCTCAATTGCGAGTCTTTAACTAGCTTACTGGCCAGCGTGATTGCTTGGAGTGCGGCATTCGAATCTTTCTCCGTATTGTTGGCGGCGATTGAAATACCTCGCAAAACCACCGCCAGAGAATTGGCAAGCTCTGCATAAATATCAGAGTCTTCGCCTTCATCTTCCGCGAGTTGAGCCAATGCCGGCATGAGTGATTTGATACTGTTAAGCTTGCCCCAAGCGGACGCTTTGCTTTCCTGGATAGCCTTCAGTTTATCAAAAACAGGCTCAAGCTTCTTTCCTTTGACTAAATTTGTGCCGACTTTGATGTTGTTCTGTATCTGTTGCCTGAGTTCAATGGATGTCGCGAGACGCAGTGCCCGCTGATAAAGAGGCAGCGCAATACTTGCATCGCCGGATGCCTTTTTCCGGTATGTTACGACGAGACTATTTACAGTCGCCGCGACTTCGTCGAACAATTCGGTTTTGTGATACGAGTCCCGACCGTGAAACAATTCAAAGAGCTGTTCAAGAGGTTCGGCTTGGTCGAGTAATGTCTCTGCGATCTTCCAGCCATCCTCTGGATTTTTCTCAACTTGTTGTTTAGAGGTTTCTATGTGCTGGAGAACGCGATTCCGCGTTGGAGCTAATACTTGAGCGGCGGTCTTATCAACATCATCTAGTCCTTGGTGGGACTCGTTCATCCATGTGATATGAATCTGCGCCCAATCCAGTCGGTGCAATTCAGCAAATCGCAGGGCTGCCTCGGCATTGATTTTATCCAACGCCTCGGGGAGTGTATCCCTCATGCGTCGGCCGAAACCGGTGGTCAGTCGAGCATCGTCGAGTGATCGAATGCGTTCTTTGACGGCATCCCAGATTCTATCGTCTGTAACGACCTTTTCCCATCGCTCGAAAGCTCCCTTCCAGTAGCCTTGAATCTTGCCCTCTCTTTCCTTATCGACATCAGCCGCGAGATGGTAGGTGGTCCAATCCAAGGCAATCATGTGAAACATGATCGCGATATTGTGCGTGGCGACATATCCGGTTTCTGGGTCGTCCTCTCCATTTACCCAAAGTTCGTAAGCTCCTGACGAATCTCCGTTGGTAAGGGCTTGCAGCGCGGGATCGCTCGCGCTTTGGCCGGAGGCCACAGGCCAAAACCAAAAGAACTCATCGACCAACCTTTGTTCTGGATCGTCGAGCCTTTGCATCGCATGGCGGATGTCATCGACAGATGGCGGCGGTTTAAGGGCAAAGACCGCCGCATGGGCGGCATGCTCAACGCCTGCCTCCTGCATCATTTTTAATTCGTCCGCCCTGCGCTTGGCCTGCTTGTTGGTGGCATCAACCGCAAGTCCCGTTACGCGAAAAACATTGTTGCGATAGAGCGAAAGATTGGCCGAGTTAAGGAGCGGCAGAAGGTCGGGAGTGGTGCGACTCTTGCGAAGCGGCGATTTCACGACAAAAACGGCTTCGTCAACGATCACCTCGCGCCCCTGATCCACCGAAACCTTGAAAGCTGGAATTTTTACTTCCCTCGACTGGGAAGCGGTTAGCGAATAACGGAACTCTATCAGAGATTTATACTTATGCGTTCCGTAGCGGCGCGAAAAGGCTCCGTCACTGCCATTCTTCAAAGGACGATACCCTTTCAGAGGTGTTGGTGCATAAGTAATATCATCACGTCCTTGAAAATTCAGCTCTCCGCCAGAAATCATTGGCAGGTTGGGATTTTCATCATCCGTTACGTCTTTGAAGAGCAATTTCAGACGATAAGGATTTCCAGGAAGCAAGGTGTTAGCCTCTTCTCCGTCGATCTCAAGAAACCATTCGACTGGAAGATCGGGTGAAAGGTTCGCTGTCATGATGCTGCTTACATGCTAATTCCGCACCTCCAGAGTCGAACCTGGTGAGCGTAGCGGTCACGCAAATCGGGTGATTTATTGAAGGCTTCCTCCATCAAATCCGCGGCCTCTGCCAGCTTTCCCTGTTTTTTCAGACCAAGAGCCTGCTTCGCCATGTCCTCCGCTTCTTGCTGGTTGGGAGACGAGAACCGGTTGCCGAGTGAGGGTTTCGAGACTTCCGACGGCAAGGTTTTCACTCTGGAGGGAGTTGTTCCCAGCTTCCATTCCTCAAGTGCCCGAAGGAGCTCCGCCGCATTTTGAAATCGCTTGCTGGGCTGGATTGCGAGGCATTTATCTAGAATCCGATCCAAAGCCTCATTTACGTCGGGATTAAATTCCGAGGCGGGACGCACCGGAGCGTTAAACAGATTTTTCGTTCCCCATCCCAAGTCGGTGGGAAAGTCGAATGGCAACTTGTCCGTCAAGAGCAGGTAAAGAGTCGTGCCGATGGCCCAAACATCCGCGGAACAGGAATCTCCCTTCGTATCCGAAAACGCTTCCGGCGGCTTGAAATGAAGTGTGCCAGCGGCCGTTGCCAAAAGCGTCAGGGGATTCACCTTCTTGGCAAGACCGAAGTCACTCAGACGAGCGCGCAGGCCTTCGGCTTCGTAACCCACAAGAATGTTCTGCGGCTTGATGTCGCGGTGAATGATCGGCGGATCCTGCCTATGGGCAACCGAGAGGCCGCGGCAGACCTGCTTCATGAGGTCAATCGTCGTCTCGGTCGGCACGAACTGGGTGCCATGCGAATGCCAAAATTTTTCGAGGCTGCCGCCCGGCACATTCTCCATCGTGAAGTAGCCGCAGAATCCCCGAAGGGTCTGCAGAACATTGGCGTCGAATACGCGAACGATATTGGGGTGACCGATGCGCGAGAGCATGATTGCCTCCCCGAGCATTTCATCGATGTCCTTGAGGTCCATGCCGGCCCGCTTGAAGACCTTCATGGCCTGCCGGCCGAGGAACCTATGCTTCACACGATAGACCTCGGCGAACGCTCCCTCGCCAAGGAATCTCTCCACCTCGTAGGTTTCGCGAATGGTTTCTCCTTCTTGAAGCAGTCCCATGTTTTCTCAGTAGGGTGTTCCGACTCGGGCGAGTTCGGCGTTGAAGGCGTCTACACGACTATTGAAAGCATCCACGCGGCGCTGCATCTGATCATTTGCCGCGTTTAGTTTGTTGATTTTAGCGTTGAAGGAATCGATGGCATATTGGCTGGTGCGATCCAGATAGGTTCGTTCCCGCTCCAGCCGCTTCGAATAGGCGTCGATCTTGGCCGAGTCCGCCGAGATTTGGGCGTCCTCCTCATCGAGCCCGGCTTTGATGGCGGAAAGCCTGCGGTAGTCGCTATTGGAAACCCGGTAAGTCCTGCCGCTGGTATCCCTGTAAATAACATCGTCCGAAGGCGTAGGAGTCGGGCGAGACGTAGTCGTATAGGGGTAGGATGGCTGGCGCGTCGGCAGCACAGTGGGGGTGGAAACGGGCGTGTAGGAAGGCGTGGAGTTTACCGCAGTGGCCGTGCTGAAATCGAAATTCGAAGGTGTGGAACGTGGCGTTGGTGGCGGTGTCGAGCTGGTGTAGCCGGATGAATACGTGCTGCGTGGAGTCGAAGTTTTGGACTGGTTGCTGACGATTGCCCCGAAAATGAAAAGAGCGATTACCCCAACGACCACCCATACCCATGTCTGGTTTCCATTGCCCCCTTTCGCTGTGCCGTCTGGCATCGTCGCTCCTGATGATGGCCCGGCTCCGGAAACGCGGTGTTTTTTCCAATCTTCAGTTCCCTCGGCGCAGATTGAAAGATCCGTCGGATAAACACCGCTCAGGATGAAAGCCTCGATTGTGTCCAGATCGAATGGACCTTTCACCTTGCCATTATGAGAAACGAGATACCGCGCCTTAGTGCTCATGGCGTGTCATCAAGTCGGAGAGTCGAGCGATATTCTCGAATTCCCGGTGGCTGTGGCTGTGCTCATTGAATCCCTGTGGTTTGAGAAAAATTTGTGGTGTATGAGGCACTACGAACGAGATGAAAAATCGTCAACCAGCGCCGCCAGCCGACCGATGACTGGAAGCCAGAAACCCCTGCGAATCCATGCCTTGAAATCCGAGCATATCCAGTTTTGAGCGGAGTTTCTGGAGAGCGGGGGAAAGGATTTTGTGAACCGCCTGCTTGCTCATTCCCATTCCTTCTCCGATGTCCGAAAGACTTCGTCCCGCCCGCATTCCCTCGACGACACTTCTTTCGCGGGGTGACAAGTAACTCAAAATTTCTTCGAGAATCGAGATGGTTTCCCGGCGTTTGACCTCGCGGACGACATCGTCATGTGGATTCGGTATCTTGTCGCCGAACGCGAAACCGCTGGATTCCCGTGGAGTTGTGGATTTGCCCCAATCCGGCGGCTCATCCAGCGAGCGGGGGAAGACTCGGGCGATTTTGAGTTGTTTCGCGTAGAGTGAGTTCAGCGCGTTCCTCACCGCCCTTGCGGCATACGGGGTAAACTCGCCACGAGTTTCGTCGAAGCCCCTGCTGGCTCGTAAAATGGCTTGTTGAGCTTCCGATATGGCGTCATCAACAACGATCCTCGGCGTGTTCGCATATTCCAATGCGATGACCTCGGCCAGGCCAAGGTGCTCGCTAAAAAGTTCCTCTGGGAGGGGCATCCAAACTTTCTAGCAAACGAGTGCGATTTTGCGAGGCTTCCTTGCCCTGCCCGACTTCGATCACTTGCTGGATAGAATCTGCTTCTTAATCGTGGAAATCATCTACTCTTGTCGATCAGAGCACAGAGGATTGCCCTTGAGATCGAGGAACTGACCGGGCAGGCCGTGCGTTAAGAAATCAACGCAGCTTACGGCAATTCGTCCCCGGGAATCGGCGCCACATCGGGAATGGATTGCTTCAATCTCGCCCAACCATCGCCAGTCGCACGGCTTGCTCGCTCCTCGAGTCGAGGGTCTTTCAGCATTCGTGCGAGGGACTGCGCCAGCGCAAGCTGGGTAAAATCACGGAGAGAGAGATTGACGCTTTTGGCGGCTTCCTCTGCCTCGTCGGACACATTGATCGTGATCGTGCTCATCCCCTCTTCAAATGATTCTATAGAATTCCGCGGGAGTGACAACCGCAATTCCGAACCGCGTCACCGGCAAAAGGTCCCGCACGTTGAAAGTCACTACGCAGTCCGCATTGGCCGCCATGGCAAGCTCGGCAAAAATATCGTCGTCGGGATCGACTGCCAAAGGGCGAAAATTTCTCGGAATCCGAATCCGAGTGGCGCGAACCAACAGGTCGCCCAGAAACGCTTCCACAACCGGCGATGAGACGCCTTCGCGCAAAAGAACCTCTTCATACTCCAGCACACAGGAGTTGGAAATGTTCCACTTCCACGATGTCTTCCCCGTCATGAAGTCATCGACAAGCCT
>JAQTOP010000063.1 GCA_028713285.1 Terrimicrobiaceae bacterium | reverse complement strand
TCGCAGCGGCGAAGCGCCTCGACGAGCGAAAGGCCCTCGATGCTGCGTCCGCTGCCCTTGCCCTGGCCCGTCTCGTCGAAGCCGACAATAAGCGCGGGCCGGTGGTGGCGGCGGGTGACGCGCGACGCGACGATGCCGAGCACGCCCTGGTGCCAGTCGCGCGCTCCGGCGACGATGCTCGCGTCGCGGGCGGCATCGTAGTGCGCGACGATCCAGGCCTCGACTTCCAGGGCGACCGTGCGCTCGACGGTCTGGCGTTCGCGGTTCTGCACGTCGAGGCTGGCGGCGAGGCGCGCGGCCTCGGCGGGGTCGTTCGTCAGCAGGAGCTGGAGCGCTTCGCCCGCCGTGCCGAGGCGGCCGGCGGCATTGATGCGCGGGCCGAGGCGAAAGCCGACGTCGGACGCGCGCACGGGCGGCGTGATGCCTGCGACGCCGAGCAGTGCGGCGACGCCCGGCCAGCGGGTGCGGGCCATTTGCT
The DNA here is from genome assembly GCA_028713285.1 of Terrimicrobiaceae bacterium. GTDB lineage: Bacteria > Verrucomicrobiota > Verrucomicrobiia > Chthoniobacterales > JAATET01 > JAATET01. Next base: position 19,820 of record JAQTOP010000063.1, on the reverse strand, counting down.
CAAGGCCTGCGCGGACGAGGATGCGATTCTCGCCAACGAGTGGAACGAGGTCGCACAATGTGGCCAGCGCGACGAGGTCGAGCACCTGGCGCAGGTCGAAGCCGGGCAGCGGCGAGGCTTTCAGCAACGCGTGGGCGACCTTGAAGACGATGCCGGCGCTGCACAGGTCGGCAAAGGCTCCGTCGCCGAGCTTCGGATTCACCAGCCCCGCGCAGGCGGGCAACCCGACGGACGACCGGGCCCCTTCGCCGTCTCTCGCGGGCTCGTGATGGTCGAGCACGATCACGTCGATGCCGCGGCTCCCGAGCGCCGCGATTTCGGCGAGGGAGTTTGTTCCGCAATCGACGGCGACGAGCAGATCGGGTGCGTGCGATTGGACGCAGCGCTCGATGCCGGCTGCGCTCAATCCGTAACCCTCGCCGGTTCGCAACGGCAGAAAACACTCCACCCGCCCGCCGTAGGCGCAGAGCACGCGGTGGAGGAGGGCAAGCGAGGCGACGCCGTCCACGTCGTAGTCGCCGTAGAGCACGATGCGCTGGTTTGCACGCAGGGCGGCGTCGAGCCGCGCGACGGCGGCCGGCATGCCCGGAAGGAGGTTGGGATCCGAAAGTGTGCGCAGGCGTGGCCGGAGAAAACGTTCGATGGATTCCCCGCTGCTCAACCCCGCAGTCAGCAAAAGCCCGGCGACAAAGGGGGGCAGCCCGTGTTCGCTGATGAGGCCGCCCGCGGCGGCGGCATCGACGTCCCGGGGCAAAATCCACCTGCGATCCATGCCCGGCACAATATGTGCGAATCCGGAAGGCGGGAAGGGGCAAGCGTAGGTCCGCATGCGCTGCATTGATTTTTCGGAACGCGGACGCAATGCTGGGTTATGGCGATCGAACGGAGGATGCTGGCGGCGCAGGGTTACATCGAGCTGGAAATGCCCGAGGAAGCCATGCGCGAGCTCGACGAGCTGCCTGCCGCGGAACAGCAATGCCAGGAGGTGCTGCAGGTGCGGCTCTTCATTCACATGCGCAGCCGCCGCTGGCGCGACGCGATGCGCGTGTGCGATCAACTCCGCGAGGCCGACCCGCAGCAGACGACCGGCTACATCCACGGCGCCTTCTGCCTGCACGAACTCGGCCTCACCCGCGAGGCGAAGGATTTGCTGCTCAAGGGGCCCGCCGCCCTCCTGCGCGAGGCGACCTATTATTACAACATGGGCTGCTACGACGCCGTGCTCGGCAACCTCGACGACGCCCAGCACGCGCTGGAAATCAGCTTCAAGATGGACGACAAATTTCGCGAGATCGCGAAATACGACCCGGACTTGAAGGAAGTGATGAGCGTGTTGTGAGCGGGGCGGAGCTTCCGACGGATCGCGTGCGTGCGGCCTTCGAGGAGAATTTCGCGCGGGGCCTCGAGGTGGGCGCGGCGGTTTCCGTCTGGCGAGACGGCGAAGAGGCGCTTTCGCTTTGCGGCGGCTGCCGCGACGGCGGGCGTTCGCTGCCGTGGGAGAAGGATACGCCGGTGCTCATCTGGTCGGCGACGAAGGGTCTCGCGAGCGCCTGCGTGCTGCACGCGCTCGAGCGGCGCGGCGTGCCCATCGAGGCGCGGGTCGCGGAATTCTGGCCGGAATTTGGCCAATGCGGCAAGGAATCGATCACGGTCGGCCAGGTGCTGTCGCATCGCGCGGGGCTCAGCGTCCTCGACGCGCGGGACCTTTCGCTGCTCGATCACGAGGGCGTGGCGCGGGCAATCGAGCGGCAGGTCCCGCTCTGGCCGGCGGGCGACGGCCACGGCTACGGCCCGCGCACGTTCGGCTTCGTCGCGGATGAAATGGTGCGCCGCCTTGCGGATGGCATGCCGCTCGGCGAATACTTCCGCGCGCATTTCGGCGATCCAATGGGACTGGATTTGTGGATCGGAATGCCCGCCGGCGAGCACGGGAGGGTCGCGCAGATGCTCGCGCCGCGCGGCGCGGGTTGCGCGGAACCGGAGGATGCATTTGGGGAGGCGATGGCCGATCCGGAGTCGCTGACGCGGCGCGCCTTTGCCACGCCGGGCGGGTTGCCCGGCACGGCGATCATGAATTCCCCGGCGGTGCGCAGCGCGTCGCTTCCTTCGTTCGGCGGCATCGGCACGGCATCGGCGCTGGCGAAGTTTTACGCGATGCTCGCCGCGGGGGGGACATGGGATGGCACGCACTATTTCGGCGCGCATGCCGTCGGCCACATGACGCACACTCTTTCCCAAGGCTGCGACAAGGTGCTGCACCTCGTGACGGCGTTTACCGCGGGCTTCATGCGCGATCCGGTTGACGACGACGGACGCAAACTGCGCGCGACCTTCGGGCCGTCGCCGCGGGCGTTTGGTCATCCGGGCGCGGGCGGGAGCCTGGCCTTTGCCGATCCGGACGCGCGCCTCGGCTTCGCCTACGTGATGAACCAGATGGAAACGGGCGTGCTGCCGAAGCGGCGCGCGCTCGCGCTGGTCGAGGCGCTCTACGCCGATTGATCCGCCAGGACCGTCGCGTCGCCGCCCGTGCGCGGGATTGCGGAACGGCCTGCGCGATGACGGATCGCCGCGGCGGCGGCGAAGGCCAGCTCGATCGCCACAAACGTCAGCGCGTAGCCGAAGCCGCCCGAGCCGAAGCCGTAGCTGTGCAGGCCGACACCCAGGACGAAGTTCACGCCATACCACGCCATGAGGACGGACTGGAAGGCGAGCACGGCGCCGAGTGCGAGGCCGAATCCGCCCCAGGCTCCGGCGATGCGGCCGTGCAGCACGATCAGATAGCCCAGCAGCGCGACGAGGGCCCACGTTTCCTTCGGATCCCAGTCCCAGAACCGGCCCCACGAATAGTTCGCCCACACCGCGCCGAGGATCGTGCCGGTCGCGAGCAGCAGGACGCCGACCTGGATCGTGCGGTAGATGTAGTTGTAAAGCGCGGCGGAGGGCGGACGCCCGAGGAGGACTTTTCCCAGCGCGATATGGGCGACGCCGAGCGCGAGGAGAAACGCCGCGTAGCTCAGCGTGATGATGAGCACGTGGGTCGCGAGCCAGAAATTGCTTTGAAGAATGGGCGTGAGCGGGTGGATCGAGCGGTCGAGTGCGAGCGGCTGCGAATCGGCCAGCAGCAGCGGGATGACTGCGGCGAAGGTTGCGCCGAGCAGGAAGTAGCGGCCGCGAAAGATTGTCTCGAAGATGAGCGCGAAGAACACCGCGCCGAAGGCCACCCAGATGACCGACTCATACATATTCGACACGGGCGGGCGTCCTGCGATGGCGATGCGGCTGGCAAATCCCGCGATCTGAAAAAGCGCGCCCGTCGCGGCGAGCAGCCACGCAACGAGGTATCCGGCGCGCCGTCCGCGCAGCGAGGTGACGGCGAGCGTAATGCCCGCGGCGAGGTAGAGAATCCAGGCCCAGCGGAACGGATGCACCTTTTGGTAGGCGACTTCGAGCGCGATCTTCCACGCGGGCGGCTGGAACTGCGGCGCCTCGCCGGCAAGCGCGGTGCGCAGGGCCGCAGCCGCCTTTGCGAATGCAGCCGGATCCCCCGCAACGAAGGCGCCGCGCAGCGCCGCGAGCGCGGGGTCGTCCGGCGGCAGCGGGAACCACGCCGCGTCGGCGCCGGCGGGATTTGCCACGACGCGGAGAAGTTCGCCGCCGCGCAATTGATCAAGCCGGGCGATGCGTTCGCCGACTTGTGCAGCCTGCTGGTTCGTGCCCGTCAGCTTCCCGTCCATCGCGGTGCGGCGGGCCGCCTCCGCGTGCTGCAGCAGCGCGAGGAAGCGCGGGTTCGCGGCCAGCTCATCGCGCGAGAACCACTTCCGTTTTTCGTCCAGGCCCGCGGCGCTCTTGAATGGGAGATTGTTGACGAGAAGGATCGGCTTCGAGCCCCAGGCTTCCGGCGCGAGCCACAGCCCGGAGAGGATTTCGAGCGCCGATTGCGTGCGGCCGTCGAGCGTCAGCGCGGTGCGGCCGCTCAGCGCGAGCAGGTTCTCCTCGGCAAAGACGAGGCAGGGCTTTTTGCGGCCGCCCTCCTGCACGGGAATCGCCTCGAGCGGCTTGAAATCAAGCGCGCGGGCTGGAGCGCCGATTGCGAGGATGAGCGCGAGGACGAGCAGAGGTCTCATTTCTTTTTCGGTCGCAGGTAGAACATGATGAAGATGCCGGCGCAGATGGCGAGGGAGCCGGACCATTTGAAAAGCCAGCCCGGGTCGTAGAGGACCTGGAGCGTCGTCTCGTCGAGATCCTTGGGATTCCACTGCGCCTGCGAGAATTTGTAATTCAGGCCCGTCGCCAGCGCAAATGCCCCGCCCGGCCAGCTCGCGGGGTGGTTCATCTCGGCGACGCCTTCCTGCGCGGCTCCGGTCTGCGCGTCACGGAACTCGACGGTCGAAATGAAATTCGCCGGGGTTTCGGTGCCTTCGAGGCGCGGGACCTCGAAATGTTTCAACCCGATGGTGAACGGCACGCGGCGCGACTCGAGGCCGTAGCCGACGCGGACGCTCGCGTCGCGAAACGCGAGCGTCGCCGTATCGCCGTAGCCGATCCATTGGGCCGGTCCCGTTGCGCCGTCCGGGCCGACCAATTGCGCGCGGAGGCCGGGTTCGCCGGGCATTCCGGTCGCGCCGGGCCGGCGATGCGAATCGATCCGCGCCTTCGGGAGCGACTTCGCGAGGGTGGCCGACCAATCCGCCCAGCCCAGCGGAAACGGCTCCCCGACCCGCGCTGCGCCATGCGAGACGAGGAAGTCTCCGCGGCTGAGTTGATAGGCAATGCCGGACGGGGTCGGCGCGATTTCGAGCCGCGGTTCGCGGCCTGCACCCGGGTGGGGGGCCTCGACGCGAACGAGCGCAGCGGGGTTGTTCGGCTGGTTGCTGGCGGTGCGCGGCTTTCCGGCGACCAGCTCAAAATCCGGCCAGTATTCGCTCACCGTGATCGTCGCGGCGCCGAGCTTTTGCGGCTGTCCAAAAATCCGCGCGCGATCAAGGTCGGTCGAGCGTCCGTCGGGCAGCGTGACGCGCACGGTCCCGCCATCCGCGCTGAGCGCGGCCCGCACGCCGGTCGAGGCGCCGTCGGCGCTTTGAACGACGGATGCATACTTCGCGAAGACGAGCTGGGATTCCGAAATCAAGATCGACCTGCGCGCGGGGAGGCGATCCAAAAACATGATCTTCGCGAGCCCGAAAAAATCGCGCGCCATCGCGCCGCCGTCCCGAAAAACAAATGGCAATGCGAGGTGCTGGCCCATCATCCGGCTCGCGAAAGTCATTTCGATCCCCGGCTGCGCCCGGGGGGAATCGTCCGCGACGAGGTGTTCGTCCCAGCCGAGGTTTTCGGTGTGCGCATCGATCCGGATTACCCATGGCGTTCCCGGCGCCGGAATCGTTGTCGGCCGGGCCTCGGTCGGGCGCGCGAACTGGGCGTCGAACGGCTCGACGGGGAATTCGCCGGTCGCGGGATTCTCGATTTGCAGGACGCTGCGGCCCGTCGTGATCCGATCGAGGGGCGGCGCGCCGCGATGCAGCGTGACATTGCCCTCGAAGCCGAACTTCGAACCGATGAGCGCGCCGATGAGCAGCGTGATGATGCCGTAGTGCGTGATGACGAAGCCAAGGTGCTTCCGTTGCCAGGGCCAGCGCGTGAGCGTGACGGCGAAGAGATTGACGCACAGCAGGCCGAGCCAGACGACGAACCACGGCGCCTTGTAGATGTAGGCCTGCGCGACTTTCGTATCGAACCGGCTTTCACAAAAGGTGGCCACGGCGCAGGCGATGGCGATGGTCGCGAGCAGGAGAAGCGCGAGCTTGAGCGAGCCGAGAAAATGAATGACCCGCCACGCGGGCGAGCGGCGCCGGCGCGCGGAGGTCGCGTCGCGCTGCGTATCGGGAGAGGTGGTCGTGGCGGCCATCATCAGGATTGAGCGGACGCGAGGCGTGGGATTCCGCGGTCAGTCGAGGCTTGCGATGGCGGGTGCGCGCGTGGAGTCAAACGGGCATCCGATTTGCGCAGCGCGCGCCAGCTTACGGTGACGCTCGATCCGAGCATGAGCAGCGCGGCGGCGACGGGATGCAAAATGCCGGCGACCGCGAGGCCGATGCCGATGAAATTGTAGGCGGCGGCGAAGAGCAGATTTTGCCGGATGGTGCGGACCGCCGCGCGGCAGCGGGCCAGCGCATACGGGATCGCCCGCAGATCATGCACCTCGCCCATCGCCACCTCGCGGGCAAAGGGGCTGCCGTTCGCGAAGCAAAGCGAGGCGTGCGCCTCCGCCATGGCCGGCGCGTCATTTGCGCCATCGCCCACAAAAAGCGCGCGGCCATCGCGCGACCACTCGCGCACGCGGGCGGCTTTTTCCACCGGCGAAAGTCCCGCCTCGACGCTGGCCAGACCGTGGGCGGCGGCTGCATCGGCGCGGTCGCCGGTGAGCACGCGGCACGGGATGCGCGCCGCCTCGAGTTCGGCGATGACTTCGCGCGCCGGGTCGCGCAGGCGCTCGCGCAGGATCGCGATGCCGGCAAGCGCGCCATCGCGAAGAATGAAGACCTCATGCGTGGCGGCGTCCGCGTGTTGAAGCTGGCGGCGGAGTCCTGCAAGGGCCGGCTGCGGCCGCCCGGCAAGAAGCGCGGCATTGCCGATGCGCAGCCGCACGGCACCGACACGGCCCTCGATTCCCACGCCGGAAATCGGGTTCACATCGGCAGCCGCGGCTGGCCCGATCGGTCGCCGAAAAGCGCGCGCAATCGGGTGTGTGCTCGCGGCTTCGATGGCGGCGACCTGTGCGAGCAGCGTTTCGCGCGAAACGTCCGTCATGCATGCAATCTCGACAATCTCGAGATGCTCGTCGGCGAGCGTGCCGGTCTTGTCGAAGATGACGCGATCCACTCTCGCAAGCCGCTCCACGAGATCGCCGGTATCCGCGATGAGCCCGCGCCGGCCGACATCGGCGAGCGCGGACCAGATTCCTATGGGAGTGGCCAGCCCCATCGAGCACGGGCAGGCCACGAGAATCACCGCGAGCGCGTTGAAGAGGCCGGCAGTCCAGCCCGAGTGCGCCGTCCATGCCGCGAAGGTGACGGCCGCGATCAAAAGCACGGCTGGCAGGAACCATGCCACCAGCCGGTCGGCCTCGCGCTCGAGCCGCGAGCCGCGCGATTGCGCCGCCCGCACCCGCGCCAGCATCGCATCGAGCAGCCGCCCGTCGCCGTCCGCCGTGGCGCGCACGCGCAGCGGCCCATCGAGCAGGCGGCTCCCGGCGAGTACCAGATCGCCGGGTCGGCGCGTGGCGGGAAACGGCTCGCCGGTGAGCGTGGCTTCGTTGACCAGCGCGGCGCCTTGAACGACCATGCCGTCCACCGGGATGCCGTCGCCCGCCGCAATTTCCACGACGTCGCCGCGGCGAATGTCGCGCACCGGCACGGTCGCGAGGTTTCCGTCCGCATCGAAGCGGGCGCAGGTTTCAAACTCCGTGCCGAGCGCGCGGGCGGCGTCGAGCGCGGCGGAGCGGCGGCGTTCCCCTAGTGCGCGTCCGAACGTGTAGATCGCGAGAAGGATGGCGACCACTTCGTAATAGACGTGCCCGACTCCGGTGAGCGTCGAGACGAGCGACGCGCCGAAAGCGCCGAAAATGCCCGCAAGAAAAAGCTGCTCGAAAACGATGCGGCCCCGGGCGGCGGCGTCGAGCGCGGCGCGCAGGAGCGGCAGGCCGACCAGCGCGAATACGATGACCGCCGAGATCGCGAGGGCGGCGTGCAGCATCCAGCGTGTCCGGCCCGCGGGCGGGGAAACATTCACCGCGAGGCTGAAAATCATCGACTGCGCGGCGATGGCGGCGGCGAAGGCGATTCGCACCCAATCGGCGGAGCGGGGCGTGGTTGCGTCGCGCGCATCCGGCGTCGCGCAATGGCAGCAGGACGACATGAAACACGTCATCGTAGGGAGGCAATGCGGCTTTGCAACAGATTCGCGCGCGGCGGTTTTTCCGGCTTTCGCCGCGCCACGCCGGGAACTAGCCTCTCGCCATGCGTCGCCTCGGGATCGGTTTGGGAGTTCTCGCCGCCGTCCTGGTTGCGGGGATTCTCGGCCTGAATCTCTGGGTGCATTCCTATCTGCGCAGCGAGGCGTTTCGCCGGCTCATTGCGGCCCGGACCGGCCAGGCGCTGCAAGCCGATGCGGACTGCCAGCCGCTCGACTGGAGCGGGTCGTCCGTTTTCTCCGCGTCGCTTACTGCGCGCGGCGAGGCCGGCGGGCCGCTCGAATCGCTCGACGCCGAGCAGGTGCGGGCGAACGTGGACTGGCGGGCGATTTTTGACGGCGCGTGGCGGGTGGATCGCATGGACATCGTTCGCCTCGACGTGAAGATTCGCACGGAGCCGCAGCGGGCGGCCGGCGGGCCGGGTCCGACCCCAGGGGCGGCGCCGCCGAAACGCGGCCTCCTGCCCAATCGCTTCGAGCTGGATCGCGTCTCGGTGCAGGATGCGAACGTCGCCGTCGGCGCGCTGGGCCGCATCCGGAATACGGCGCTCACCGTGCAGCCGGAAGGCGACGGGTGGATATTTGACGGCTCCGGCGGCTGGCTGGAAATTTCCGGGCGTCAACCGCTCGAGGTCGATTCCGTTCGCGTGCGTTTGCAGCAGGGGGTTGTCTATCTCACGAACGCGGCGATGCGCCTGGGAGCGAACGGCTCGGTGACCGTGTCGGGGGAAGTTGGCGGACCGCACGCGCCATTCGACATGCGCACCCAGTGGCAGAACGTGGACGCCGCGGACGTGCTCGACGCCGCATGGAAGGGGCGGCTCACGGGCGCGCTCTCGGGCCTGGCGGAGTGCGCCGGCCGGCCGGGCCGCGATCCGATCACGACCGGGAACTTTCTGCTCACCGACGGACATCTCGAGGGGTTGCCCGTGCAAAGGGAGATCGCGCATTTCACGCGCTCGCCGGAGTTCGAGCGCATGCCGCTGAGCGCGGTTTCGGGAGATTTCACGACCGACGGCGCGGCCACCACGGTGAAGAATTTCGTGGCGGAATCGCCGGGGTTGCTGCGCGTCGAGGGCGGTTGCCACATCGGCGCCGACGGCTCGATGGACGGCGCGTTTCAGGTGGGCGTGACCTCGCAGACGCTCCAATGGCTGCCCGGCTCGCAGGAAAAAGTCTTCCTTACGGCGCGGGGCGGCTACCTCTGGACCGACGTAAAAATTGGCGGCACCGTCGGGCAGCCGACCGAAGATTTATCAGGCCGGCTGGCCCGCGCGATGGGCGAGCAGGTGATCGAAACCGGTGCGCAGTTGATCGAACGGACGCCGTCAAACGCCACCGACGCGGTGAAGAAGGCGGTCGATCTGCTCTCGCCCCTCATCCCATGAGCGCCCCTCGTCCGGATTTCCAGCAGCTCGTCGATGCGCACTACGAATCGCTCTACCGCTTCGCGCTGAGCCTCGCGCGCAACGAGGGCGACGCGGCCGACCTGGTGCAGCAGACCTTCTCGCGATGGGCGCTCAAGGGGCATCAACTTCGCGACCCGGCCCTCGCGAAGACCTGGCTTTTCACCACGCTGCGGCGCGAGTTCCTTGCCACGCTGCGGGATTCGGCTCGCTACGCCGACGAGCCGCCCGAGGAGGGGGACGGATCTCTCGAGCCAGGACAGGCCGAGGCGCTCGACGCGGCCGAGGTGATGGGTTGCCTGCAGAAACTCCCGCTGGAATATCGCGAGCCCTTGGTCCTCTACTATCTGAAAGATGTATCCTACGCCGAGATAGCAGGGATTCTCGAAGTGCCCATTGGCACCGTGATGTCGCGGCTGTCGCGGGGCAAGGCACGCCTGCGGAAGATGCTGGCCGACGACCATGACTGACCCATTCGACGAAACCGACGCCGCGCTCGCGCGGAAGCTGGCGGAGATCACTCCTCCCGCCGACCTCCGCGCGCGTCTGCTCGCCACCAGGGCGCAGCCGGGAGTGCGGGAGCAGCCCGCGGCGTGGTGGGCGCGCGGCGTCACGGCGCTTGCGGCGGCGCTCGTGCTGGCCTTTGCCGTGTTGAGCCTCTGGCCGCGTTCCGTTCCGTCGATCTCGGCGGCGACGGCCGACCTCTCGACCTTTCTCTCGAGCGACTTCGCGCTCGCGATGCAAACCTCCGACGTCGGACAAGTGCGGAGCTGGCTGGCCCAGCGCAACCCCGACCGCCGCATCGACCTGCCGGCGGCGCTTGCCGGGCATCGTCCGCTCGGCTGCCGCGAGCTGACGTGGCGCGGCCGGCGCGGCTCGCTCGCGTGTTTTTCGCTGGCGGACGGGCGCCTGGCGCACCTCGCGATGTTCCCGAAGGCGGCATTTGCCGATGCCCCGGGCGGAACGCCGAAGATCGCACAAGCCGGCAAATGGACGCGCGCCGCATGGTCGAAGGATGGAATGACCTATCTGCTCTTCGTGCCGGCGGGTGTGGACCCGATGAAGGAACTCATCGGTGGGGTCCTCGCTCGGCGCACCAAGGAAATTGCATCGGGCCAATCCTGGAGAAACGCACGGATCGGGATCGAGCTGCGGGTTTGAGCGAAACGGCGCCGAAATTTGCACGACTGAGACGGAATGAATCACGCTATCCGTGCCCGAGAGCCTGGCGCCGGAACGCGCGCGGGGACATGCCTCGCGCCTTTCGGAACGAGCGGTTGAAGGTGGAGAGATTGTCGAAGCCGGCATCAAAGGCGATCTGGCTGATCGTGTGGTCCGACTCCAGCAGGCGGCGGCAGGCATCGCTGAGCCGGAGGTCCGTGAGGTAGGCGCCGAAGGTTTTGCCGACGGCGCGGCGGAAGAAACGGCTGAAGGCGGCGGGGCTCAGGCGCACGAGGCGTGCGGCATCCTTTTGCGCGACCGGGCCGCCGGCGTTCTTTGAGAGGAAAGCCTGGATCACACGCAGGCGCGGGTCGGAATTCAACCGGCGATTGGGCGCCCAGGGAGCGAAGGCCAGCGGCCGGGTGCCGGGATGCTCCGCCAGCTCCTCCAGAATCTCCAGCAAGGCGGTGAATCGCCCAAATGGCGAAGCGCGGCGGAGCATGATCGTTCGCGCCCGGGCCGCCAGCGTGGAATCGAACGCCAATCCCCGCGAAGCGCGCTCGAAGAGGTCCGCGATCCTGGCGAACTCCGGCAGTTCCATCAGCGCCGTGCCCCAGCGTGCTGGGTCGAACTGCACGACGAGGCTCCGCACCAGCCCGGTCTCGCCCTCCGGGGAGAGCCAGGTGTGCGGGAGGTTCCCACCCACAAGGCAGAAGTCTCCGGCGTGAAAGGGCTGGACGCTGTCACCCACGTAACGCAGTCCGCTCCCTTTCAATATCCAGGTCAGTTCGACTTCGGGATGCTGGTGCCAGGGATGGCGGAATCCGGCGGTCCGGAACTCGCGCACCGCGACCGAGGCCGGACCGGAAAGCGGAATGCGCTCCAGCAGAGGCGGACGTCTAAGTTGCATTGTGCATCAATTAGCCACTCTTTTCGCCGAAACGCGACCCAAAGCGACAACAGATCATCGGTATTCGTCAAATGGCGCGTGGCAGGTTCGGCGCCATTGAGCGACGTTTGCCGCGGTTTCCCGTTCCATCCGTAATCGATCATGCCCTGTCCCATTCACAGCCAGCCGGATCCCTTCGGCGAAGCCCGCCGCAAGGACGGGATTCTTGTCAACGAATTCCAGGGCAAGCCGGTGCCAATGATCCTGCGGCACGAGGATCTGCGCAATGCCTGCAAGGACTGGCAGACATTCAGCTCCGATGCGCCGATGCGCGTTCCCATTCCCTCCGAGGAAAATGTCCGCACGGTGCGGCAGTTGCCCCTCGAGATCGATCCGCCGGACCACGGGGACTACCGGGACGTGGCGGAGCCGTTCTTCGCGCGGGCAAAGAACCCCGAAGTGATCGCGCGGGTGGAGGCGCTGGTGCGGAGTCTGATCGCGGATGCCATCGGTCGCGAATCCATCGAGGTCGTCCGCGAATTCGCGATCCCGCTGCAATCCCGCGCTCTGGCCGCGCTGCTCAACATGCCGGAGTCGGAGGCGGAGGTTTGGATCGGGTGGGGCATGCACGTTTTCCGCGAAGGCGACGGCGAAAACAAAGGGGCCGCCCTCGAGCGGTATTTGAACAGCCTTTTCGACCGCGGCGAGGCCGAGCCGGGCGAGGATTTCTTCAGCGCCCTTGCCGCCACGGAATTCCGGGGCCGCCGGCTCACCCGCGAGGAATGCCTTGGCTACGGAAGCATCATGTTCGCGGGCGGCCGCGACACCGTGATCAATTCCATCACCGGCGTGATCGGCCACCTCGCCGCCAGTCCAGCGGACTTCGAATATCTTCGCGAAGATCCGAAACGCATCGTCAACGCGAGCGAGGAATTTTTTCGGGCCATCTCGCCGGTGACTCATATCGGGCGGGTATGTCCGCACTCCACGGAGATTCACGGAGTCCCCGTCCCCGCAGGCTCGCTGGTCTCCCTCTGCTTCGCCTCGGCGAACCACGACGAAACCGTCTTCACCCAGCCCGAGGAAGTGCGCCTGGACCGCAAACCGAATCCGCACGTGGCGTTCGGCTTCGGCCCGCACCTGTGCCTGGGCGCGGCGCACGCGCGGCTGGTCGTGCGGACTCTGCTGAAATGCCTTTGCGAGCAGGTGGCCAGCGTGACGACCCTTGCATCCGAGGAGAAAGTCGAACGGGAGGAACGCTACAATCGCCCGCTCTCCTTCGAGCGCCTGGACGCCCGATTCGTCGGGCGCACGCGTGAATGAACCGGCGACTCTGCCGGGGCGGGGGTAGGGCGGTTTCGCCGAAACCGCCGTCCACGGACGGCTCGGCGAGCCGTCCCTTCCCCGGACGTAAATTTTCGTGCGGATTGCCATTTGATTTCTCCAAGGAACTTCTGTGACAGGACACTAGCCGGCGGCGCGCCAGACCGCGTCGAGCAGATCGTAAAGCAGCTTGTTTGGCTGGGAGAAGACCGCTTCGGGTTGCGCAAGAATTGCGTCGCTGGTTTGAACGAAGGCATCGGGTTGCAGGGCGGCGCCTCCCTCGGCTACCAGGCCGGCGGCCACTTCCGGGGTCATTTCGGGGTGGAACTGGAGCGCGAGGACGCGGTCGTCGTAAAGGAAGCCCTGGTTTGCGCAGGCCGCGCTGGTTGCGAGGCGCATCGCGCCGGACGGAAGATCGAACGTGTCGCCGTGCCAGTGCAGCACTTCGAGCGACGGCGGCAGAAAGGGAAAGCGCGTTTGCGCCTCGGCGGTGAAATCGACCGGGAACCAGCCGATCTCGAGCTGCGGGTTTTGCGTGACGCGGGCGCCGAGGGCGTCGGCGAGGAATTGCGCGCCGAGGCAAATGCCAATCGCCGACTTCCCGCCGCGAATATGGGCCTCGATGAATGCGCGCTCTCCGCGCAGCCACGGGTGGTCGCGGTCCTGGTAGATATTCATCGGGCCGCCCATCACGAGCAGGCAATCGACGGTGGTTGGGGCGGGCGGCGTCCCGCCGCGATAAAAATGCGTGGCGGTCACGGCGTGGCCGCGCGCGCGGGCCCAGTCGGCGATGATGCCGGGGCCTTCGCAGGCGTCGTGCTGGAAAACGTGGAGGTTCATATGCGGGCGGCGGCGCGCGTGGCGGCGTCGGCTTGCGCGAGGTCCTCGATGCAGCGGGTGACCAGGGCGGTCCAGCCGGTCTGGTGGCTCGCGCCGAGTCCGCGCCCTGTGTCGCCGTGGAAATATTCGTGGAAGAGGATGAGATCCTTCCAATGCGGATCGGCGGCATAGCGCGCATCGCCGCCGTGGCAGGGGCGCGCGCCGTCTTCGCCGGGCGTGAAGAGGCTCGTGAGGCGGCAGGAGAGGAAATGCGCGACCTCACCGAGGTCGAGAAAATTGCCGGAGCCGGCCGGGCACTCGACCTTGAAATCCGCGCCGTAGTAGCGGTGGTAACGCTCGAGGGCCTCGATGAGGAGATAGTTGATCGGGAACCAGACGGGACCGCGCCAGTTCGAGTTGCCACCGAACATTGCGGAGGGCGACTCGCCCGGCGCGTAGCCGACCGTGTATTTCTCCCCGTCGATCTCGAAAGTGAATGGCGCGTTCGCATGCGCGGCGGAGAGCGAGCGGATGCCGTGCGGCGAGAGGAATTCCCGCTCGTCGAGCAGGCGCGGGAGGATGCGCTCGAGCCGCTCGCGCGAGGGCAGGGCAAGCAGTGAGATTTTTTGCGCGCTCGAATGGTCGCACCACGAGATGTGGCGCGCGAGGTCGGGGCGGTTCTCGAGGAACCATTCCATCCGCCTGCGAAAGCCCGTGAGTTTTCGCACCGCGACGTCGTCGAGAATTTCGACCGCGAGCACCGGGATGAGACCGACCATCGAGCGGGTCTTCAGCACGTGGCGGCTGCCGCCCATGCGCAGGTGGTCGTAGTAAAAGCCGTCCTCTTCGCTCCAGAGGCCGGTGCCGTCGAAGTGATTCAGCGCGTCGGCGATGGCGATGAAGTGCTCGAAGAATTTCGAGGCCATGTCCTCATAAACGGGATTTTCCTTCGCGAGTTCGAGCGCCATCGCGAGCATGGTGACGCAATAGAATCCCATCCACGCCGTGCCGTCGGCCTGCTGGAGCTGGCCGCCGCCGGGCAGCGGGCGCGAGCGGTCGAAGACGCCGATGTTGTCGAGGCCGAGGAACCCGCCGGAGAAAAGATTCTGGCCGTATTGATCCTTGCGGTTCACCCACCAGGTGAAATTGAGCAGGAGTTTCTGGAAGGTGCTTTCGAGAAAGGCGCGGTCGCGGAACCCGCGCGCATCCGCGATCTTGTAAACGCGCCACGCGGCCCACGCGTGGACGGGCGGGTTCACGTCGCCGAACTCCCATTCGTAGGCCGGCAACTGGCCGTTTGGATGCATATACCACTCGCGCAGGAGCACCGTGAGCTGCTGCTTGGCGAAGACGGGATCGAAGCGCGCGAAGGCCACCATGTGGAACGCGAGATCCCAGGCGGCGAACCACGGATACTCCCATTTGTCGGGCATCGAGAGCACGTCCTTCGCGAAAAGGTGGCGCCACGGGCCGTTGCGAATGTGGTCGCGCCCGGGCGGCGGGGCCGGCTCGTAGGGATCGCCCTCGATCCAATCGGCGACGACGTAGTGGTAGAATTGTTTGGTCCAAACGAGGCCCGCATAGGCCTGGCGGGCGACGCGATATTGCTCCGCGTTGACGTTGGCCGGGATGAGTTCCGCGTAAAAGTCCTCGGCGTCCTGTTTGCGCTTCGCGAGCGTCTTCGCGAACCGCTCGGGGTCGAAATCGCCGAGGTCGGCGGTGCGCCGGCGAATCTGGAGCTGGAGCGTCGCCTCGCCGCCGGCGGGGATTTCGAGCCGGTAGAGCGCGCCGGCTTTCGTGCCCCGCTGAGCGGGATTGATCGCGCCCGCCTCGCCCGCGACGACGTGGCGGTGGAACGCGTCCTTCACCCACGGCGCGGCGTTCGGCTGGCGGTAGAGGCGGTCGGTATTGGTCTCGTTGTCGGTGAAGAGCCAGGCGTCGGGCTTGCGCGCGACGAGCCATTCGAAATCCTCGAGCGTTTCGTGCGCGCAGGCGACGCGGCGCGCGTGAGTTTTCCACAACCGCGGCTTGAGCGTGCAGCCCTCGTGGCGGCAGCCCCAGCTCCAGGTGTTGCGAAACCAGAGCGTCGGCAGCACGTCGAGGCGCGCGGCCTCGGGGCCGCGGTTCGCGAGCGTGAGCTGGATGTAGGTGTCGTCGGGGCCGGCCTTGATGTATTCCACGAACACGTCGAAGTAGCGATCGTCGTCGAAGATGCCGGTGTCCTCGATTTCATACTCGAGTTCGTTGCGGCCCCGTTTCGCGTTTTCGTCGATGAGCTGCGCGTAGGGGAATGCGGCCTGCGGGTATTTGTAGAGCGCCTTCGCGTAGGAGGCGGTGGGCGTGGCGTCGAGGTAGTAGTAGCACTCCTTCACGTCCTCGCCGTGGTTGCCCTGCGGATTGGCGAGACCGTAGAGCCGCTCCTTGAGGATCGGATCGCGGCCATTCCACAGCGCGACGGCGAAGCAGAGGCGCGATTGGCGGTCCGTCCAGCCGAGCAGGCCGTCCTCGCCCCAGCGGTAGGCGCGGCTGCGGGCGTGGTCGTGCGGGAAGCTGGCCCACGCGTCGCCATTGCCCGAGTAGTCCTCGCGCACCGTGCCCCATTGCCGCTCGGATAGATACGGCCCCCACCGTTTCCAGTTCTTGTTCCGGTGCGCGTCCTCGATGACGCGGCGCATTTCCGCCGACTCCATAGGCCGGATGCATCCGTATCGCATCGCGCGTATCGGGTCGATGCGCAGGTTGTGAAAATCGCGCGCGGTGGCGCGGCGCCGCCTTTTCTTTGCGCCCGCTGCATCCGTCGCGGCGTGGCCGTCGCAACATTCCCCGAACCATGAACACGGCGCGAGAGCGCGGCGATTGATCCAAATTTTGAAAACGAACGTAGCTCCGGACAAGCCCATGAAAATCGAAACCGAAACGCAGCGCGTGGGATTCCGCGCATTGGCAGGGATCGGCCTGGCAGTGGCGATGGGATGCCTCACGGCCTGCGAACGCACCGCAGCACCCCACCCGACGGCGCTCTCGCCAATCAAGGTCCCGGGCCCGATCGACTTCGCGCTGGCCCCCCAGGCCGGGGAGGGCCGGGCGGACAAGGAGATCCGGCGCTTTCAGGATCAGGTTCGTCGCGGAGTTCACCGCGACGCTGCGTTGGAGCGGCTCGGCTGGGCTTTCGTGGCGAAGGCGCGGGAGAGCTTCGACCCCGGTTATTACAAACTGGCCGAGGCCTGCGCCCAGGCGCTGGAAAGCAGTTCGCCCGAGAGCGCCGAGGCCATGCTGCTGCGCGGCCACGTGCTGGACAGCCTTCATCATTTCAAGGAAGCCGAGCCCATAGCGCGGAAACTGGTCGCCCGGCGCGGGCTCTCATTCGACTACGCGCTGCTGGGCGACGTGCTGATGGAGCAGGGCCGGCTGACCGAGGCGATTCCGGCGTATCAAACCGCGATGAACCTCCGGCCCGACCTGCATTCGTATGCGCGGGCAGCCCATGTGCGCTGGCTCACGGGCGATCTCGGCGGCGCCATCGAGCTGATGCGCGCCGCCGTCGGCGCCACCTCGCCGGAAGATCCTGCGGCGGTGTCATGGACTTGCAGCCGGCTCGCTGCGCTGGAATTTCAGGCCGGCTCGAACGCCGAGGCCGTGCAGGCGTGCGACGCGGCCCTTGCCTCCTCGCCGGACTACCCGCCGGCGCTGCTCCTGCGCGGTCGCATGCTGCTGGCCAGGGGCGACGCGCGCGCAGCGGTCGCATCGCTCGAGCGGGCCGCGCAGGAAAATCCGCTGCCCGATTCCCAGTGGGCGTTTGCCGACGCATTGCGCGCCGACGGGCGCGAGGCGGATGCGGAAAAAGTGGAATCCCTGTTGCGGGAACGCGGCGCCGCGGGCGATCCGCGCACGTTGTCCCTTTTCCTGGCCACCCGCGGACGCGATCCCGACGCGGCCGTGCGCCTTGCCGCCGAGGAACTCAAACAACGGCAGGACGTCTTTACGCACGACGCGCTGGCGTGGGCGCTGTGCGCGGCGAACCGGGTCGCGGAGGCGCGTGCCGAGATGCATCTCGCCGTCGCCGAGGCCACCGAGGATGGACGTCTGTTTTTTCACGCCGCTGTGATCGCCGCCCGCGCCGGGCAGACACAGGAGGCGCAGGACTGGATGGCCCGCGCCGCGGAACTCAAGCACCTGCTTTTGCCATCCGAGCGCACGCAACTCGACCAACTCGAAGGCCGCATGCAAAGCGCCGCGAAGCTTCCGCGCGCCAACCACCTTTTCGCTTCCAACAGCAATGGAGGGGAAGAGCACCAGCCACACAAAACAACGAAAACCACCAACTAGAAAAAACCATGAAACTCAACTCAAACCTGTTGCGCATCAGCGCCGCGCTGCTGCTCTCCGCAGCCAGCGTGCATTCCAGCCGGGCCTCCAGCCACATGGACGCCCCGCTCATCACCCTCGATCCCGCCGCGAACACCACGGACGTTTACGCGTTCGTCCAGGTGAAGAACGGCGTGAAGTCGCTCGTCACCGCGCTGGGAGTCTATCCCTTCGAGGAGCCGGGCATCGGACCCAACAAATACAACTTCGATGACAACGTGCTTTACCGCATCAACGTTGCCACCGGAGCGGATCGCACTGCCGGCAGGGCGACCTTCACCTACGAGTTCAAGTTTACGACGACGTTCAAGAACACGAACACGATCCTGCAGTCCTACCTGGCCGTGATCAATGCCACCGGCGACGCCGGCCAGAACCTCGTGCAGACCTACACGGTCACGAAAATCGACAACCACACGGGAGTCCGCACGGCTCTCGGCACCGGCACCGTGCCGCCAAACAACCAGGGCATTGCCACGCCCCTCTACAATCAGGGGAACAATGGCAATAACCCGGCCAAACCGGGCGTCGCCACCGCGGCGGCTCTGGACGCCTACACGGCGGGCGCCGTGACTCCGCTCAGCAGCGGATATGTCGCGTTTGCCGGGCAGCGGGATGACGGATTCTACGGCGATATCAACTCGATCTTCGATCTCGTGAACGTGCGCACGCCGGGCAAGGATTCGCAGGGCGGGTTCAACATCCACCTGATGGCGCTCGCCATTCCCGTGAGCGAACTCGGCGGCGATCAGCAGATCGCCGGCGTCTATGCGACGACGAGCCGGCTCACCTATCAGGTGGTCACGACAAGGAACACGATCGTCACGAACAGCATCGTCAAGCGCCCTGGACAGAAGCCCAAGCGCACGTCGAAGACCGTGGTCTCGACAGCGGATCAATCCGTGCCGAGCTACGTGCAGGTGGGCCGCCAGGGCAACCCGCTCTTCAACGAAGTGCTCGTCTCGATTGTGGACAAGGATCTCTACAGCCGCAGCAGTCCGGAAGTGGACAACACCGTCTTCCGCAAATATGCCGAGGCTCCCGAGCTGGCCGTCCTGCTCAATGCCAACGCGAAGACCGGCCGCACGGATCTCTCGGGAATCTTCATTCCCGACGTGATCAAGGTGGACCTTTCCACCGGCGCATGCAGGCTGGCCGGCGGCGGCGCGGGTAACCCGACGAATCCCGATGATGCGGGCTTCTCGCGGCTCGGCATCTTCGGCGGCGACACGCTCACGAGCACCGTGCAGACGGGCTTCGGCGGCGGCACCGTGCCCGGCGGCTGGCCGAATGGCCGGCGCTTCGGCGACGACGTCGTGGACATTGCGATCTCCGCGGTTCTCAGCGACCTGCGCACGAGCCCGCCGACCATCGTCGTGGCCGACGGCATCGACGGCGTGAGCGCGAACGACGTGGCCTACAACAAGGTGTTCCCTTACGAGAGCACGCCGCAAAACGGCCGCAATCACGTCCATCCCTGATTCACAGCGGACCCACCATCCTGCAGCGGCCCGCGCCGTTGCAGGATGCCGTCCGCTTTGCATCGCGCATCCCATGCATCCTTCTCGATCCATCCGGCGGGCGGCCGCGTGCCTCCTGCTCGTTGCGGCCTTCGCGAGCCCCGCCCTCGCGCACGATCCCGGCCTGAGCAGCGTCGCCGTAAAAATCGACGCCGATCGCGTCGAGGCCGTGGCGGCCTTCGCGCCCGCCGACATCAAGCGGCTCCTCGCGCCCGAGGCCGACGCCATACTCACCCAGGGGCAGCTCCTGCGGCTCGCGCCGGATGTCCTTCGGTTCACCGCGGGCGGACGCCCGCTGCGCTCGACGAGCACGACGGTGGATGTCGATCCGCAAAGCAACAACGTGAATTTCCGGTTCACGTTCCCGGC